>OMSH01000141.1 GCA_900313715.1 uncultured Prevotellaceae bacterium | reverse complement strand
TGGTTTCAATGACGAGAAAGACTCTGGTATAGAAATCATTCATCATGGCGTTCGCACCGCACAAGGTGGGGCCATCAGACTCAACAATGCCCCCGAGCAGTGGGACTTGGTGCCCACACTCATCGACCGCAAGGTAGATAAAGCCAACAACTCTATTGAGATTGCCATACGCTACGAAGACTACGATTTCGATAGTCGTGTAGTAGTAACAGGCAAAGGCAATGCGGTAGAAATCAGTGTCTATCTCGATAAACCCGTACCTCAGGCCATTGCTGGAGAGGCTGGTTTCAACCTCGAGTTCCTGCCCTCTCAATACTGGCTCAAGACCTTTATGATGGATGGTCGTTTGAACCGTTTCCCACGCTATGCTGCCAGTGAGACTATCACGCGTCCCAACAGCGAGAAAGCTCGTCAGTTCAAAGGCTTCAAGACCTATGATGATCGTGGTACGGACCGTTTTATCGACCCACTCCCATTGGAGAAAGGACACACTATCTTAATGGCGATGGACGACCCCGAACGAATGGTAAAAGTAAGTAGTGATGCTGAATTATTGCTATATGACGGCCGTATTCTGGCTCAGAACGGTTGGTTCGTTTTGCGTAGCATTCTACCTGCCAACAAGACGGGCAAGGTGCTGACATGGAGCGTTGAGCCTCATGCCATCCCAGGTTGGATTCGTGAACCCAACATCGGTTTCTCACAAGTGGGTTATGTGCCTGAGCAACCAAAGGTGGCTGTGATTGAGCTAGACAAAAAAGACACCGTTAAGCCTACAGCTTCCCTTTTCCGTATCCATGAAGATGGTAGCGTAAAAGAGGTATTCAAGGGTAATATACAACCCTGGGGGCCTTACTTCAAATACAATTATGTGAAGTTTGATTTTTCTTTAGTACGTGAGCCTGGCATTTATTATATTCAATACGGAGATATCAAGACCAACAATTTCTTGATTGACTACAACGTATATAACAAGATAACGGATGCCACCACTGATGTCTGGATTCCTATTCACATGAACCACATGACGGTGAATGAGGGCTATCGTATATGGCACGGTGAACCGTTCAAGGAGGGCTACCTGCAGGCTCCGCCAAGCGACCACTTCGACATGCACCGTCAAGGGGCTACTACCGATACCAAATACCAGCCTTACGAGCTGATTCCTGGCTTGAATGTAGGTGGTTACTTCGATGCGGGTGATTTTGACATTGAGACAGGTGCCAACATTGGTGTGGTGGAAAATCTGGTACGCGCATGGGAGTTGTTCAAATCACAACGCGATGAGACTTTCGTGAGCGAACAACAACGCTATGTAGATTTACATCGCCCTGATGGTACACCTGATATTTTACAATACATCGAGCATGGCACCCTCAACCTGGTGGCACAGGCTGAGCAGATAGGACACATGGCTAGCACTTTGTCTAACTCTGTGCTAGACAACTACCACCATTTGGGCGATGCTGCATCTATCACTGATGGCTTGCACTACGACCGTAGTCTGAAGCCTTACGAGGTATCTGCCGATGGCAAGTCAAGCGGCACCCCTGACGACATGTGGGCATTCACCACGCGCAATGCCTGGATGGATTTCCGTGCTGCTACGATGTTTGCCGCAGCCAGTCGTGCGTTAGAAGGTTATAATGACGACCTCTCGAAACGTGCCCTTACGCAGTCGAAACGCCTCATGGCGGAAGCCAATGAACTGATGGCAAACGGCAACAATGCTTCTCGCCGTATGGGCAGTAATATGGCTACCAACCTGCAGCTCTATGCGGCTACACACGAACAGTCATATTTGGATAATTTCAAGAATCAAATCTGGCAGGCAATGGATGACAATGCAGTGAACAACATGCAGACGGCCTTGGATGCCATCCCCTATATGGACGAGGCCTATAAACAGCGCCTACGACCATATATTCAGCAATATCAGGAATATATCAATAGCTTCGACAAGGACAATCCTTACGGAGTGCCAATCGGTTTGGGCAACTGGGCAGGTAGCGGCAATGTAGTAAGCTTTGGCACCACCATCTGTTTCGCTTACCTGTATTACCCTGATGTCATCCAAAAAGACGATATATTCCGTGCTGGCAACTATCTATTTGGTTGTCACCCCTATCACAACTACTCTTTGGTAGCAGCTATAGGAGCTGCTCGTCCAAAGGCAGTATTCTATGGTAACAACCGTGCTGACTTCTCATTCATCCCTGGCAACGTAGCTCCAGGCTTGCTATTCCGTCAGCCTGACCATTTCGAGAACTATGACGACTGGCCTTTCCT
>OMSH01000255.1 GCA_900313715.1 uncultured Prevotellaceae bacterium | reverse complement strand
CGAGCTTTCATCTTCATCTGTCTATCAAAAGCGAGCTTTTGTCGCCATCTGAAGATCAAATCTCGAGCCTCTTGTCGGATTCGAACCAACGACCCCGAGATTACAAATCACGTGCTCTGGCCAACTGAGCTAAAGAGGCATTCACTCAGTTTTGCAGCCGTTAAGGCACGGAATCCGAGCGAAACGGCTGCAAAGTTAGTGATTTATTTTATTCCCGCCAAATTTTTAGGGAAATTAATTACTTATTACGCAGTTTTTCTTTATATTTCACCAGTTGTTTCTCCAAAGCCTCTGCACATTGATCAATTGCTTCCTCAAATGTATCGCATACTTTGTTCACATACAGCTCGCCACCAGGAACGGTAATTTTTAGACCTGCTTCCTTGTTAGCTGCTGTTTCTGGCTTCACTACCTTCAATGACACCTCTACTTTCTTAATATCTTCAAAATACTTTTCAAGCTTGTTGACTTTCTTGTTAATAAAGTCCTGCAGCTTCTCTGTTGCGTCAAAGTGAATTGATTGAATTCTTACTTCCATAATTACCTCCTTTTCTTTACGCTCTTGGATGAGCTTGGTTATACGCTTTTTTTAATTCTTCAAAAGTAGTGTGTGTATAAACCTCTGTAGTGGCAAGGCTTTCATGTCCTAACAATTCTTTGATGGCTCCAAGCTCTGCATGATGATTGAGCATGGAAGTGGCAAAGGTATGTCTCAACACATGCGGACTCCGCTTCTTAACCGTTGTCACTTTCGAAAGGTTTTCCTTCACTATGTTCTGTACGCCAGTACGAGCGATTCTATCACCATTCACTTTCGTTATGAAAGCACCCGACAGGGTGGAAATGGTTTGGTTTCTCTCAGCAAGATAGTCCTGCATAGCTTTTGCCAGCTCTTCACCAAAAGGAACAATACGTTGCTTATTACGCTTACCAGTAACCTTAATCACTTTAGCCGCGAAATCCACATCCGAATCATTCAAGCCCACAAGTTCAGCCAAACGCATGCCCGTTTCATAAAACAGCTGTATAATCAGCTTATCCCTGTGCCCTTCAAAGCTATCGCCGAAATCAATGTCATCAAGCAGCCTATCCATCTCTTTCTCTTTCACAAACACTGGCAAGGGCTTCTTTTTTTTCGGTCCGCTGATTTTTCGCATCGGATCGGCAGTAACCTTACCCTGCTTTAGTAAGTATTTATAAAAAGACCTCAAGGCACTCAACTTACGATTGATAGAACTGGCACTCATACCCTTGTCCATCATCTGTACAACCCATTCACGTATTGTGTTTGAATTGACATCTTTCAGTTGCAGCTCGCATTCGTTTGCAAATCCCTCAAATTGAAGTAAATCTACCTTATAAGACTTCCCTGTCTCCTCCGAGTAATTACGTTCATACCTGAGGTATTCCAAGAATGCACCTATCTCTTCCATCGTTACATCACATTTCTGTGCAACGAATTTAAGAAAAAGAATTCAATAATTCAAAGAAAAAACGCTAAATAATTAATCTTCCTCTTGATGAAGCTTCTGAACATATACAGCATGCTCCATCTGAAGTCTCTTTAATACAGAAGGCTTGTCGAACTGCTGACGTCTTCTCAGCTCCTTAACAACACCAGTCTTCTCGAATTTTCTCTTAAACTTCTTCAAGGCTCTTTCAATGTTCTCGCCTTCTTTTACGGGTACTACGATCATCTTTGATAAATAATTTAAAACGTTAATAATAAAAATCAGCCTGCAAAGTTACTGAATGTTTCTTTAATGGCAAAACCTTTGCCTCGATTTTTTTCAAAGACACATTATTAAGTATTTAACAAGGGATTCATACGTCTCTCGTTATATGCAAGGAAAAAGCGACGAAAAGAGCTTTTCTTCTTGCGCGCTATATATATATATAAGGTATATCAGTATAGAAATTCTTCCTTGAAAATAGAAATACAGGCTCACATTTGGATAAAGTCACGATAAATACGTATCTTTGTTCACTAAACTTTACCAATATGACAGTCAAAGAACGCATAACAGCTTTAAGAGCCACCTTTAAACAAAATAAGATCAAGGCTTTTATTATACCCAGCACCGACCCTCACATGAGTGAATATGTAGCTCCACACTGGGAAGCAAGAAAATGGATATCTGGGTTTACTGGCTCAGCCGGTACCGTGGTTATTACCGAGAACGAGGCTGGGCTATGGACTGATTCTCGTTATTTTTTGCAAGCAGCTGAGCAGTTGCAAGGAACGGACATCGAACTATATAAAGAGAAAATAGCAGGAACACCAACTATTGCCGACTTCTTGAAATCTAAGCTCATAGCAGGAGATACCGTAGGCATTGATGGACAAGTTTTTTCCGTTATAGAGGCAAGAACTTTACAAGAGGAATTATCGACTTACGGCATTCTGCTAAAAACTATAGCCGACCCGTTTGACAGTATTTGGAAGGATCGCCCTTTAATTCCTCAAAATCCAGTCTTTATCCACGAACTACAATATGCTGGCAAAACAACTGCAGAGAAGATTTCTGCTATTCGTGAACAGTACGAACAGTTGGACAACAGAAAAGAAACCGCCATCTTGGTCTCTGCCCTTGATGAAATAGCATGGACGCTCAATCTTCGTGGAAACGACGTGCATTGCAGCCCTCTGTTCATCAGCTATCTATTTATTACCAAAAGCGAGGTCCATCTTTTTATCATGCCAGAAAAGATACCAGAAACTGTTAAGATATATTTGGAAGAAGCGGGTGTCCAGTTACATGGTTATCAAGAAATCATTCCCTTCTTACAACAACTTAATAACATAAAGGTCCTACTCAACCCATCGCAAACAAATTATGCAACACTTAACGCCATATCAGCAGAGTGTGATATTGAAGAAATTCTCTCTCCCATCGCTTTGCTAAAAGCCATCAAAAATGAAGTAGAGATTAACAACCTACATCATGCCATGGTGAAGGATGGTGTGGTTATGGTAAAGTTTCTCAAGTGGTTAGACCAAGATGCCAACATCCATCATGAAACCGAGATGAGTATTGAGCACAAGCTTCATGCATTACGAGCCGCACAACCTAACTTTTTTGGTGAGAGCTTCGACACGATAGTGGGCTATGGAGCTCATGGTGCCATCATACATTACAAGGCGACTCCCGAAACTGACATGGTTTTGGAGCCCAAAGGTTTCTTACTTTTAGACTCTGGAGCTCAATACTTTGAAGGTACAACAGACATTACTCGTACAATTCCATTAGGGGCATTGACACAAGAAGAGAAAGAAGATTATACCTTGATACTAAAAGGACATATTGATTTGGCAATGGCCGTTTTTCCGGAGCGTACCAGAGGAAATCAACTCGACATCTTAGCGAGGCAACATATCTTGAAACGCCATATGAACTACTTGCATGGCACAGGTCACGGTATCGGATCTTTCCTTAATACACACGAAGGGCCTCATAGTATCCGCATGGAAGACAACCCAGTCACTTTACAAGCAGGCATGGTGGTTACCGATGAGCCTGGTGTCTACAAAGCAGGTTCACACGGCACTCGCACCGAAAATATCTTATTGATAGTCCCTTCAGGAGAAGGTATGTTTGGAAACTACCTGAAATTCGAAACCATCACCCTTTGTCCCATAGACAAGCGTCCAATCATCAAGGAACTACTGAGCGAGGAAGAGATCAACTGGCTCAACCTATATCACCAACGGGTTTATGACTTGCTAGCACCTCAACTTGACTATGACGAACGCTATTGGTTGGCCAATGCCACTGCCCCATTATAATCATTAATAAAACTATATATCTATATGGCAATTATCAAATCTGTTAACGGACTCACCCCAAAGTGGGGGAAAGAATGCTATTTTAGTGAAAATGCAGCCATTGTAGGCGAAGTAACCATGGGCGACGAGTGCTCTGTTTGGTTTAATGCCGTAGTACGTGGTGACGTAGCCCCTGTTACTATGGGCAATCGAGTGAATGTACAAGATGGAGCAGTGGTTCATGTCACCAACAAGATTGGTCCCACCTTTATCGAAGACGATGTCACCATAGGTCATAACGCCACTGTTCATGCATGTACCCTCAAAAAGGGTTGCCTTATCGGCATGGGCTCAACGGTACTGGACAACGCAGTGGTGGGCGAAGGTGCCGTTGTGGCAGCTGGAGCCTTAGTACTGGGTGGTACTATTATTGGTGAGCATGAAATATGGGGAGGCGTTCCTGCCAAATTCATCAAGAAAACCAAACCTGATCAGGCAGAGTCATATGCTGCTCATTATGTTGCATACACCAAATGGTACTTGGCAGAAGATAACAAATAAAGCAAAGGGGCTTGTTATAAAAGCCCCTTTAAATTTTTCAAGATAATGTCAGTTGCCCCTGCCCGTGAGTGGACATAGGTTCCAGCATTATTACCCGACTCCTGTAGGAAAGTCTTGTCTGACAACAGCTTGTCAAGCAGCGCTGCAAGGTCATTAACATCATTGATAGAAAAACCTCCTCCACAGGCAATCAAATCTTTCGCTTCCATAAAGCGCTGGTAGTTGGGACCAAAAATAACGGGAACGCCATAGACAGCTGCCTCTACTGTATTGTGGATGCCCGAACCAAAACCTCCACCGATATAGGCAATCTCACCATATTTATATATAGAAGAGAGCAGACCAAAGCAATCAATAATCAGGCAACGAGCTTCTGCCACATTCTCAACAGTCGCTTGGGTATAACGAACCACCTTACCCTTTACTTTGCCTATAATGTGTTGCAAGTGGTCTTCGCCAATAACATGTGGCGCAATAATCAGCTTCACCTCTGGATGCCTGTTGAAATAGTCGATAAACAATTCTTCATCAGGTTGCCATGAGCTTCCTGCCACAAAGGTTAGCTTATTTTGCTTGAAAGCCTCCACCAACGGCAACTCTTTGGCTTGTTCACGTATCTGTAGCACTCGATCAAAACGAGTATCGCCAGCAACGGTGACATTCAGAATGCCTAAGCCATTGAGCAAGTCTTTCGACACGTCATTCTGCACAAACAGATGATTAAAATTACGTAACACCTTAGCATAGCCTTTACCATAAGGTTTGAAGAAAACCTGATCCGCCCTAAAAATCGACGATACACTATACACAGGAATGTTCCTGCTATGCAGCTCATCCAAGTAATTCTTCCAGAACTCATACTTGATGAAAAATGCCATACAGGGATGGACCAAGTCTAAGAGCCTGCAAACGTTCTTAGGAGTGTCAAACGGTAAATAACATATTACATCGGCCCCCTCATAGTTCTTTCGTACCTCATAGCCTGAAGGAGAGAAGAACGTGAGCAATATGCCGTATGAAGGATATTCCCGACGAATGCGCTCCATCAACGGGCGACCTTGCTCAAATTCGCCCAATGAGGCGGCATGAAACCATACATAGGAGCGATCAGGATCTATCTTGGTGCGTAATACATCAAAGCAAACTTGCTGTCCTTTCAACATGGTTTTCACCTTCTTGTTGAACAGCGATGCGATATTAGCGCCTAATTTATATAGTTTTATCGCGAAATTATACATATTTATTTCAGTATCTCAATGGCTCTTTGCATACGTTTCAGTGTTTCTTCCTTGCCCAACACCCATGAGATATCGAACATGTGGGGTCCCTT
>OMSH01000036.1 GCA_900313715.1 uncultured Prevotellaceae bacterium | reverse complement strand
CATAGCTTACACTTGGTCCCATGATCTCACTCAGACCGTATATATTAAAGCCTTTCAGGCCTAAGCGTTCTTGAATCTCTTCACGCATCTTCTCTGTCCAGGGCTCAGCACCAAAGGCACCTACACGCAGTTTGATTTGGTCTTTGGTGATACCCATCTTGTCCATCGTCTCAGCTAAATAGAGAGCATACGAAGGTGTGCAGGCAATGCCAGTGATGCCTAAGTCCCTGATTAGGCGCACATGCTTTTCAGTATTACCAGTAGAGGTAGGAACCACAGATGCACCAACCATCTCTACACCATTATGGGCACCCAGTCCTCCCGTGAACAGACCGTAGCCATAGGCTACAGAGAAAATGTCGTCACGTGTCACACCATAAGCCGTGAGGCATCTGGCCATACATTCCGCCCATACACCGATGTCTTTACGAGTATAACCTACAATGGTAGGATTTCCTGTAGTGCCCGATGAGGCGTGTATTCGGATAATTTCACTTTGCGGAGCTGCTTGTAAACCAAACGGATAGTTGTCACGAAGGTCTTTCTTTGTGGTGAAAGGCAACTTGGTGATATCCTCAATAGTTTGGATATCATCAGGTCTAATGTCCAGTTCCTGCATTTTGTTACGATAGAACGGCACGTTGTGATATACATATTTCACAATTTTGTGCAGCCTTTTTCCTTGGAGCGCGCTCATTTCATCGCGGCTCATACATTCTTTGTTAGGATTCCAAATCATTTTATTAATACGGTATGCTAAAAGTTTCCTTTCGTGGCAAAAGTACTCTTTTTTCCTTTGATTGCAAAAAAACGAGCATGAAAGAATTACTTTTAACATCAAAATGTATTATTTTTGCATCATCATACTTTAATAACCAAAAACGACTATGATTAACAAACAGCTTTTACAGCCTGAGAGCATCGTTGTCATCGGTGGCTCCAACAACAAGCATAAGCCTGGTGGCGCGGTGGTACGTAATCTTCTTGATGGCGGCTATAATGGTACATTACGCATTCTCAATCCAAAGGAGGATGAAGTACAGGGAATCAAAGCTTTCCACGATATGAAGGAACTGCCACCCACCGATTTGGCTATTCTGGTAGTGGCTGCAAAATATTGCCCTGACTATGTTGACTATCTGGCCGCTGAAAAGAATGTCCGTGCGTTCATTATCATTTCTGCTGGGTTTAGTGAGGAGACGCATGAGGGCGCTCTGTTGGAGCAGCGTATCTTGGACACTTGTGAGAAGTATGGCTGTGCGCTGATCGGTCCTAATTGCATCGGTTTGCTTACTCGCTATCATCACTCGGTGTTCACCAAGCCTATTCCTCACCTCAATCCTAAAGGCGTTGATTTCATTTCGGGAAGTGGTGCTACGGCGGTGTTCATTCTCGAGAGTGCTGTTACCAAAGGCTTGCCTTTCAACAGCGTATGGTCGGTGGGTAATGGCAAGCAGATAGGTATTGAGACGGTGCTGGAATATATGGATGAACACTTTGATCCTGAGCACGATTCATTGATAAAATTGCTCTATATCGAGAATATCAGCGACCCAGATAAGTTGCTGTATCACGCTACATCGCTCATACGAAAAGGTTGTCGTATCGCTGCCATCAAGGCAGGTTCATCTGAGAATGGCAGTAGGGCTGCCAGCAGTCATACGGGAGCCATTGCCTCAAGCGACTCTGCCGTGGAGGCTCTATTCCGTAAGGCAGGTATAGTACGCTGTTTTGGTCGTGAAGAGCTGACTACAGTGGGTTGTATCTTTACCCTTCCTCGTTTCACAGGCAAGAACTTTGCTATTGTCACCCATGCTGGTGGACCTGGCGTCATGCTAACTGATGCTCTCTCTAAAGGAGGTATGCAAGTTCCACCGCTTACAGGTCCTGTGGCCGAAGAGTTGAAGTCGAAGTTGTTGCCTGGTAGCAGTGTGGCTAATCCTATTGATATCCTGGCAACAGGAACTGCTGAACACTTGGGCATTGCCATTGACTGTTGTGAACGAATGGAGGATATTGATGCCATCATGGTCATTTTCGGTACACCAGGGTTGGTTAAAATATTCGAGGTGTATGATGTGCTTCACCAGAAGATATTAGAATGCAAGAAGCCGATTTTCCCTATTTTGCCCAGCGTCAGTACAGCAGGTCCTGAGGTACAGGAGTTCTTGAAACGTGGCCACATTAACTTCAGTGATGAGGTAACGCTGGCCACCGCTCTGACACAAATAATGAAGACCCCTGAGCCAGCTCGTTCGGAGGTTGAGCTTTACGGTACCGACATATCTCGTCTGCACAAGTTAATCAGTGGAATCAAAGAAAGCGGTTACTTGCCTCCTGCTCTTGTACGCGATATTCTGTCCTGTGCAGGTATCCCTCTTGTTCCCGAATTCGTTTCTACCTCAAAGGATGAGTTGACTGAATTTGCTGAACGTGTGGGGTATCCTGTGGTAGCCAAGGTTGTGGGTCCTGTACATAAGAGTGACGTGGGTGGTGTCGCATTGAATATACGCTCGAAGCAAGTGCTGACAGCCGAGTTCGACCGTATGATGCAGATCCCTGGGGCTACATCCGTGATGGTACAGAAGATGATAAAAGGTACAGAACTGTTTATTGGCGCTAAATACGAGGAGCGCTTCGGGCATGTTGTACTTTGCGGCTTGGGTGGCATCTTTGTGGAGGCGCTGCGTGATGTTTCGTCAGGTCTCGCTCCGCTGAGCTACGAAGAAGCATACTCCATGATTCACTCCCTTCGTGCTTATAAGATATTGAAAGGAACTCGAGGTCAGAAAGGCATCAATGAGCGTAAGTATGCTGAAATCATTGTACGACTGAGTACCCTCTTACGTTTCGCCACAGAAATAAAAGAAATAGACATCAACCCTCTACTTGCTGATGATAACGACGTCATAGCGGTTGATGCCCGTATTCTGGTGGTGAAGGAAGAGCAACAATAAATCCCCCAAAAACTCCTCTCCTGAAGTAGGGGAGGCAACTATAATATAAATAGCACCCCATCTAACATAGATAGGGTGCTATTTGTCCTTCTTGCTGCCCTGTTTATGGGTTGTTCTCTTCGAAGATTGCCATACGCTCGTCGAGCTGTTGGTACTGGTGTTCTTCAATAAATGATGTACATACACGCAGGCCCTCCTGGTGGGAGCCTGTAGTGATGAGGCAGATAGCTGATACGCCATAATACATCAGTTCACGAGCCAGTTCGCCGCTTGTCATATTCTTATAGCCGATGGTGAAATAGAATCCATCGGCAACAGGCTTGTCAAGGTCTTTGTCATAAACCACATGGAATCCGTGTTTGCAGAAGATTTCCTTTAGCTTGCGGGCACGATCTCCGTAAACTTTTACCTCATTACGGAAGTTGTACTCTCCATCGCAGGCAGCGCGGAACATGGCAGCCAGCGCGTATTGTGCCGAATGGCTTGTACCAGATGACAGGGCATAGAGCATTCGTGTTGAGAATACCAGTCCGAAAGGCAATCCTTCGTAGCGAGCAGCCAGGTCATCGAAGTGGCGGTGGAATAACTTGTCGCTGATGCAAACCACACCGATACGTTCGCCGGCATAACTGAATGCCTTCGAGCCGCTGATGAGCAGCATGTAGTTGTCTGTATAGCGAGCCACTGTCGGCTGGTAAGGCGGTTCAAAAGGTACAGAGAGATCCTCCCGGAAGTCCATCGCAAAGTAGGCAAGGTCTTCCATGATGATACAGTCGTATTTCGTAGCCAACTTGCCAATCGTCTCAAGCTCTTGCTCCGTCAAGCATATCCATGATGGGTTGTTCGGGTTCGAATAGACGATGGCACAGATGTTTCCCTTTGATAAGTAGGACTCCAACTTTGCTCCTAATTTAACACCACGGAAATCGTACACGTCAAACGTCTCGTAAGGGACACCCTGTACCTGCAACTGCATTTTTTGAACGGGGAAGCCCGGGTCAATAAAAAGGACGGTGTTTTTGGCTTTTGTGGCCTGCGAGCAAGTAAGGAACGAGGCAAACGTTCCCTGCATGCTTCCTGTGACGGGAACACAGCCCTCAGGAGCAATATCCACACCAATGAATGCTTTGACGAAACGTGAAGCCTGCTTTTTCAGTTCAGGATAGCCTTGAATGTCGGGGTAGGAATGAGCAATACCGTCCTGGAGGGCTTTTATCTGTGCCTCAACGCCCACTTTGGCAGCTGGCAGTCCTGGAATACCCATCTCCATCTTGATATACTCCACACCACTCTCTTTTTCTGCGGTGGCAGCCACCTGTTTTACCTCGCGGATGGTAGCTTTGGCAAAGTCCTGAATGCCCATCTGGGCTATCAGCCTGTCAACAATCTCTTTCTTAATAGGGGTAGGTTTCATTTCTGTGCCTCCCTTCCTAATGCCAATGCTTTGATGTTTGCCTCTACGATGGCTTCACCTTTGCGTCCGAAGACACGACGGATGGCGTCCTCCAGCTTTTCATACTCAATGCCGAGGGCTTTCTGGGCAGCACCCAACAGGATAACGTTGGCCGAACGGGGCACTCCATTGTCCTTTGCCATTTGCTCTATATTGAGGGTGATGACGTGGGGCAGTTTGGCGAGGTCGGCGTTAATGATATCTATATCAGGATAGTTGGGAATATTTTTAAAAGGAGTGTTACTGGTGATAACCCAGCCTTCTTTCGACAAGAAAGGCAGGTAACGCAAGGCTTCCATAGGCTCCATCGAGATGATGACATCAGCACCGCCACGGGCAATCAGGTCGCTGGCGATGGGGTCGCTTGAAATGCGAAGGTTCGACTGCACATCACCGCCACGCTGACTCATGCCGTGTACCTCGGCCTGCTTGATATATAGGTTCTCGTTCATGGCAGCTTCGCCAATGATGGTGGCAATTGAAAGGATGCCTTGTCCTCCCACGCCACAAAGTATGATATCTGTTTTCATTTGTTTCCCTCCTGTGCTTTTTTCTGTTTTAAATGTCTCTGCAATGTCTGCATGCACTCACGGCGTGGAATGATTACACTGGTGCCTTGGTAGTTAATCTCGTCTCTGATAATTTGCGTAATTTCCGGCATGTTCTTTGGCAGGGGAACGACCACTTTAAGGTGTTCATCACTTAGTCCTAAACCACGACAGATGGCCTCGAACTTGTTAGTACCGGCAGAATCCTGTCCACCAGTCATGCCAGTGGTGAGGTTGTCACTGATGATTACAGTGATATTGGCATTCTCATTGATAGCATCCAGCAGACCTGTCATGCCGCTGTGGGTGAAGGTTGAGTCACCAATGATGGCAACGGCAGGCCATTGGCCGGCATCAGCAGCACCTTTCGCCATTGTGATGGAAGCACCCATATCGACGCACGAGTGGATGGCACGGAATGGAGGCAGAAAGCCGAGCGTGTAACAACCGATGTCACCAAATACGCGAGGATTCTCGTATTCACGGAGCACCTCGTTCAGGGCGGTATAAACATCGCGGTGTCCACAACCCATGCAAAGTGCAGGTGGGCGGGGAACTACGTCTTCGCAAGGAGCGAAACTCTGATCGCACTCTATTCCGAGTGCCTTCTTCACGATGTCTGGGTTCAGTTCGCCCGTTCTGGGCAGGGTTCCGTCGAGCTTCCCCAAAATGTTCTGACTCTCGCTCACGCCACGCACGATATCTTCGATGAAAGGCTGACCTTCCTCAACGATAAGCACCTTCTCGCATTCGTCTATCAGGCGACGTACCAGCTTCTTGGGCAACGGATATTGTGAAATCTTCAGTACCGTATAAGGGTTCCCTTTGGGGAAGCATTCGTTGACGTAGTTATAGCCAATCCCGCTGGCAATGATGCCTAATGACTTATCCTGACCTTCTATATATTTGTTATAGGTAGAGTTGAAAGCATCTTCCTCTAATTGTTGCTGTTGTGCAGTCACTGCATCGTTACGTTTGCGGGCGTTGGCTGGCAGCAGTACCCAATTGGAAGCAACTGCGTTGTAGTTGAGCTCGTTCTGCTGACGCGCCTCGCTCTTCACCTGCACTACCGCACGGCTATGCGCCATACGGGTGGTGACACGCATCAATACAGGCAATTGCTGCTGCTCGGAATATTCGAATGCAGCTTCCATCATGTCATAGGCCTCCTGTTGGTTAGAAGGCTCGAAAGTAGGGATCATAGCGAACTTGCCGTAGAAGCGTGAGTCCTGTTCATCCTGCGAAGAGTGCATCGAGGGGTCATCTGCCACCAACACTATCACGCCGCCATTGACGCCCGTCATACCACTGTTCACAAACGGGTCGGCACAGACGTTCAAGCCCACATGTTTCATACATACCAAGGCACGTTTGCCCATAAAGGACATACCCAATGCAGCCTCCATGGCGGTCTTTTCGTTAGTGCACCAGCGACTTCTCACCTTGCGTTCTTTTGCCAATGGCGAGCCTTGTATAAACTCAGTAATCTCGGTCGAGGGGGTGCCGGGATAGGCATATACACCGCTCAGTCCTGCGTGCAATGCTCCCAAGGCAATAGCCTCGTCACCTAAAAGTAATTTCTTTTCCATATTTAGTCTTTTATTTTAAATTCGTCACCATCGCCCAGCACAGGAAACTTCTTCCTGAATGCCTCTAATCCGTTCATGTCAAGTACTGCCAAAGCTGCATCCTCTTGAAAATCATCAATTGCTGCAATCGTTTGTCCGTAAGGACTGATAATGGCAGAGCCACCCTGATACTCACACTTACTGTCCTTGCCCACACGGTTGACGCCTATTACGAAACTCTGGTTCTCTATCGCCCTGGCTTTAAGTAAAGTCTTCCAGACTTCCACACGGCTCGATGGCCAGCTTGCCACATAAATCATTGCGTCATAGTCGCCCTTGTTGCGGCTGAAGACAGGGAAACGCAAGTCATAGCATATTTGCAGCATGAACCTTACGCCGCGAAACTCCACTATTGCACGTTTGCCGCCACGGGTAAAACGCTTGTCCTCGCCGCTATAAGTGAAAAGGTGCCGCTTGTCGTAGTGGCTCACGTTGCCGTCTGGCTCAACGAAATAGAAGCGGTTGTAGAACTTACCGTTCTCTTCAGTAGCCACACTGCCTGCTAATGCCGCATCTAACTGGCTTGCCATTCTTTTCATCCACGTCAGCGATGAGCCGTCTTTCTCGGCTATGCCCTCGGGTTCGGTGGCAAAGCCAGTCGAGAACATCTCTGTCAGTACATAGAGATCCGCCTTTGGCTGCCTGAGCAGCAACTCCTCCAAGTGCTTTTGGTTGTCCGCAGGACAAGCCCATTTAATGTCATGTTGTAAAATAACAACCTTCATTTCTGACGTTTTGAATCGCAAACAACTTTTTGACTTGCAAATCTACTCATTATTTGTCATACGTCCAAATCAAACTACATTTTTTATACAGCCAGTCGTGGCTTCAGTCGGCTATTTGTCGGGTTTACTTGTGTCTTTGTTTATAAATACACATTTTGTTTTGGCTATTGTAAAATATTGTATTATTTTTGAGGGAAAATGTACAAATTTCGATTTAGTTGCCATGATTGTTGATTTCAAGAAAGAGAATGACGGTGCGACGCTGATACTTGCCGGACGGCTTGACACTGCCACATCGAATCAGGTAAGTGCTGACATCGATGGTTTTTTAGACACTGCCACCGACATTTCCCGACTGACATGCGATACGGCTCAGTTGGATTATATCTCAAGTTCGGGTTTACGCATATTGCTAAAGCTGGCTAAGCGCTATAAGGATTTTCGTATAGTAGAGGTACAGCCTCGGGTATATGACGTGCTCAGCACCACAGGCTTCACAAAGATTATGCATGTGGAACGTGCCTTGCGGCAGTTCAGCGTAGAGGGGTGCGAAGTCATTGGGGCAGGCGGAGTAGGTACCGTCTATCGAATAGACGGCGACACGATTATCAAGGTGTTCCGCGAGGGTACGACTGTCGATGAGGTACGTCGCGAGATTACCATGTCAAAAGAAGCCTTTATTATGGGTATGCCCACTGCCATCTCGTTTGATATAGTACGAGTGGGCAGCCAGTATGGTCTTGTATATGAACTGTTACAGGCTGAAACCCTTAGTACCTGCATTAGGCGTGAGCCTGAACGTATCGATGAGTTCGCCAGGAAATACGCTGATTTGTTTCACCAGTTACATGATATTGAGGTCCCCGGCGGGAGCAGTGTACCCTGTGCCAAAGAGCGTGAGCAACAGCAGATCCGGCATATACGCCGCTATTTCCCCCAGCAAAGTATCGACCTGATGTTACGCATCACTGATGCCGTTCCCGATGCCAACCGTCTGCTTCACCTCGACCTGCAGACGAAGAATGCGATGGTTCAGGACGGTCAGCTGATGCTTATAGATATGGGTGAGGTGGGTTACGGACATCCAATACTCGATTTGGGGCACGCTTATTCTGCGATGGTGACACTGGTGGGCGACTATGATTCGATTATCAGTATGCCACGTGAGTTAGGTGTTTCATTGTGGAGCCGTGCCATTGATTACTATCTGGAGGGACTTCCCTCCGATGTGGTGAAACAACGCAAGGCGCAGATAGAGGTTATCTCGTGCGTGCGCAACTTCAGTTGGCTGGCTTTGTCGGATTCGTTTCCCGAGGATCTCGTCAATGAGTGCAAGAACCTCTTTGACGAGCGTGTAGGATGTCGTAAGGACTATATCCTTGATGTCTGCAAGACTTTTAGCGACTGGACGTTGTAATAAAAAACAGCTGAATTCAGCAGGCCTGTGTCTTTGCCAATTTTCAGTGGCGAAGATCTCATCTACGTGGCTGTTCGGCCCGCCACTGATTTTGCTTTTGAGGTCTTTGCTGTCGGCGATGACTCCGCTATGTACCAGAAGACGTTGACAGCCCGAATCTATACAGCAGGAAACTTCTATAACATGGTCGTAAGGTTGAACGAGATTCCTTTTTAGGATCATGGGGACGGCTCTTTTGACATGTTTCCCCAAGATGAAAACAAAGAAACGGAAGTCAGTCGGCTTCTGTTTCTTTTGTCTGGACGGTGGCTTCAGATCCCCTGAAGGCGAACCTTAATAATACAGACAATCCCTGAAGGGAATATCATTTACATATAGGTAGGCTCCATGTCCCATGTACGAGGTCGTGCTGATGGCAGTCAGTGCAGCCATAAGAACCGATATCCTTTGGAAAAAGCAGAGGTTACAACTTACATCTGCATTTTTCACTATTCTTTCTTAGAGCCTAAAATGTTATGCTAACAATTTATAAGTAACTACTTACATACAATCAACATCGATATATGTAACTTGTAACTTTACTATCGACAGAGGGGGGGCATGCAGCTTCAGGCTTATCCGCAGTAGCCTTGCTTCCATCGCTCATTACACTGAGAAATATTATGTTAGTTTATTCTTCTTGCCGTTTAATATGCTCCCTGTCAATGATATACTTCTGGTAATAAGAAATCAATAAGGCTGTGACAGGCAGGGCAATAATCATGCCCATGATACCCATCAAAGATCCCCAGATGGAAAGTGAGAGCAGGATGATGGCAGGACTTAGTCCTGTAACCTTACCCATGATCCTTGGAGTGAGGAGCGTGTCCTGAATGGTCTGCACCACAGCAAACACGGCCAGAGCAGAGAGCATGATGAGCAAGAAACTCTCACCTGTGTCTGCTGATTTCAATATGGCCAGTATGATGGTGGGGATGAACCCAATGAGCTGCAAATAGGGCACCATGTTCAGCAGACCTATAAACAAGCCTAAACCTATGGCCAACGGGAAGTCTATGATGAGGAATCCAATGCTGAACAGGATGCCTACACAAGTGGCTATCATGGCTTGTCCACGGAAATACTTGTTCATGCTCTCCTTCATGTCTTCTACCAGTTTTATGCCCATTGGCCGGTAGCGCTTAGGCACCAGGTTCACCCATCCTTCAGAGATGCTTTCATAATCCAGCAAGATAAAGATGGTATAGAGCAGTATCATGATGAGCGAGAAGAAGCTGAACACCACATTGATGCTTTCTATCACCATGTTCCATAACTTAGGCAAATACTCACGCAAGGCGTTTAGGAAATCCTGACGACTGAATAGTGCCTTCATCTGTTCTATGTTGAGGTGCTGCACGATGAATTCGTGAATCATTGCGGGCACACCATCACGGGGAGAAGACTCAAAATAATCTATCAGCAAGTCCTTGATTCGCCAGGCTTCTGATATCATGGGAGGGATAATCAGGTAGAAGAAGCCTACCCCTGCAGCCGTCACCAATAAGATGGCACAGGCTATCGCCAATACGCGGTATTTCATCTTGCAGCGAATCTGGAAGAACTGCACCAGGGGGAAGATGAGATAGGCAATGAGCCAAGCCACGAAGAATGGCAACAATACACTGCTCAGCCGATTGAGTATCATCAGGATAATGACCGCCAACAGAATGGCTGTCGCGGTGCGTATAAAGCTGTCAAAGGTGATTCTCTTATCTATCATAACTGTCCATTTTTCAATTTGTTATAGCATGTCCTGCACAAAGGTTCATATTCTTGTGTCTCTCCCAACATCACTTGCTTGTCGCCGCTTACCTTACGATGCGAATACATGGCCAGGTCACCACAATGCACACAGATGGCATGAACTTTCGTTACCTCATCGGCAATTGCCATCAGTTGCGGCATTGGACCGAATGGAACACCACGGAAATCCATGTCAAGGCCTGCCACAATAACACGAACGCCGTTGTCAGCCAACTGCTTGCAGATGTCGGGCAATCCGTTGTCGAAGAACTGAGCCTCGTCAATGCCTACCACATCGATGTCAGAGGAAAGCAGAAGGATACTGGCCGACGAATCAAGGGGCGTAGAGGCAATGCTCTGTCCCTCGTGGGTCACCACTTCTTCGTCAGAGTACCTGGTGTCTATGGCAGGTTTGAATATTTCTACCTTCTGTTTGGCGAATTTGGCGCGTTTCATACGGCGTATCAATTCTTCTGTCTTACCAGAGAACATGGACCCGCAAATCACCTCGATGCGTCCTCTGCGACGGGTTTCCTGCATATTATTCTCAGAATAAACCTCCATAATAAAGTACTAAATTTAGTTACAAAAGTACTACTTTTGATGAGTATTTGCTATTTTAAGCCAATTTATTTATAACTTTGCACCGTTTTTTATTTATGGACATGAAAACAGGCACCTTGTATATCGTACCGACTCCAGTAGGAAATATGGAGGATATGACGTTGAGAGCCATTCGTATCTTGAAAGAGGCGGATGTGATCTTGGCTGAAGATACGCGAACCTCCAGCATCCTGCTGAAGCATTTCGATATCCAATATGGCTCGCTGTTGGCCCATCATAAGTTTAATGAGCACCAGACAGTGGAGCCGTTGGTGAAACGACTGATGGCGGGTGAGAATGTGGCGCTGGTATCGGATGCCGGTACCCCAGGCATTTCCGACCCTGGCTTTCTGTTGGCAAGGGAGTGTGCCAAAGCAGGTGTAGAGGTGCAGTGCCTACCAGGAGCTACGGCTTGCATACCGGCATTGGTGGATAGTGGTCTGCCTTGCGACAGGTTTTGCTTTGAAGGTTTCCTGCCTCAGAAAAAAGGACGTCAGACACGCATCAACGCTGTGGCAGAAGAAACACGTACGATGGTGTTCTATGAGTCACCGTACAGAGTACTGAAAACCCTTACCCAACTGAGAGAGGTGCTTGGCAATGACAGACAAGCTGCGGTATCGAGAGAAATCTCCAAGGTGCATGAAGAAACCCTCAGGGGTACCCTTAGTGAATTAATTACCCATTTCACCGAAACCGAGCCACGCGGTGAATTTGTGATTGTAGTGGCTGGAAAAAACTAAATGTTTGAACGTATGAAAAAATTTGTGTTTACATTGATGGCTGCTGCCGTATGTTTCGCTTCTTGCGACGGATTGGGCGGCGGTAACAAGAATTTGCAAGCAAAGAATGATTCTTTGATGGCTGAGTTGAACTCACGCGATGCAGAATTAGAAGATATGATGGGCACTTTCAATCAGATTACCGAAGGTTTCCGTCAGATTAATGAAGCAGAAAACCGTGTTGACCTCGAGCGTGGATCTGTGGCAGAAGGTTCTGCAAGTGCAAAGCAGCAGATTGCAAGTGATATTGAGTTTATCCAGAAGACTTTGCAGGAGAACCGCAGTCAGATTGAGAAACTGACAGCACAGTTGGCTGGCAGCAAGAACCAGAATGCTCAGCTGAAGAAGGCTGTTGAGTCATTCACCAAGCAGCTGGAGGAGAAAGCGGCTGAGATTACTGCTTTGCAGGAGGAACTGATGGCTAAGAACATTCGTATTCAGGAACTGGATGAGGCTGTGAGCGAACTGACTGCTATTACTGAAGATTTGCATACCCAGAATGTGGCAAAGACAGAAGTACTGCAGCAGCAGGACCGTGCTTTGAATACCGCATGGTTTGTGTTTGGTACTAAGTCGGAGTTGAAGGAGCAGAAGATCCTAACAGGTGACGGACTGTTCTCAAAAGGTAAGATTCTGGCAAGTGATGAGGCTAATATGGATTATTTCACCGAGTGCGACATCCGCACCACCAAGGAAATCCGTCTGTATTCAAAGTCGGCTACTTTGCTTACCAGTCACCCAACCAGTTCTTATTCACTGGTAAAGGATGAGAAAGGTGAGTTGACCTTGAATATCACCAATCCTACCCAGTTCTGGGGTGCCAGCAAGTATCTGGTTATTCAGGTAAAATAAGATGTAGTTGCTTATCCCCGCCGATTGGCGGGGATATTTTATATCCAACCACACGATGTTATATTTAGGTGAAACCATTTCGCTGGTGGTGGCGTTCTCATGGACCATCACAGCGCTATGCTCCGAGGTGGCCAGCAAGCGACTTGGAGCCTTACAACTAAACGTCATCCGTATGTTGCTCTCGCTTTTTTTGCTGGGATGTACCATGTGGATTTTTACTGGTTCTCCATTTCCCTTATATACCAATATCCAAACCTGGGTATGGCTCTTGATGTCAGGATTGGTGGGGTATGTCTTTGGTGACTATTGTCTGTTCAATGCATATATTTTGATTGGCTCCCGTTTTGGGCAGCTATTTATGACCTTGGCTCCTCCAACAGCTGCCTTTGCCAGTTGGGTGCTGCTGGGCGAACATCTTCACCTTCAAGCTTGGCTGGGTATGGCGATTACTTTGGTGGGCATCGGTATGTCGGTACTCAATAAAGGCAGCCAGGAAAGCCATCATAAAGTAGAGCTGAAATTGCCGGTAAAAGGCGTTCTTTTTGGCATTGGTGCAGGGGTCGGTCAGGGTCTGGGACTGGTACTCAGCAAAGTCGGCATGAACTACTATGAGGCAGGTGTGCCTGAAGGTATGGATGCCGTGAACGACCTGTTGCCATTTGCTTCTACTTTTATCCGTGCCATAGCAGGAAGTCTGGGTTTTCTGTGTGTGATGGCGCTGCAGAAACAGTTTTACACTTTACCTACGGCATTGAAAGACAGGAAAGGCATGAAAGCTGCTGTAGGAGCAACGCTTACAGGCCCATTCATTGGAGTTTCTTTGTCTTTGATGGCAGTACAATATACAGAGGCGGGCATTGCTTCCACGCTGATGGCACTGGTTCCTGTCTTGATTATCTGGCCAGCACATTGGCTGTTCAAGCAGGAAGTCAAGCCACTTGAAATTGTAGGTGCTGTTATCAGCGTAATCGGAGCGTCGCTCTTCTTCCTTTAAATTGTTTGTTTTTATGCTTGGTATTTAATAGGATTTTACTATATTTGCCTTGTTAAAGTGTCAACGATTATTTTTTGATGAAGGAATTTGTAATATCCGAGGCTAAAACCGAGACAGCTGTGCTGGTGGGATTGATTACCCAGAGGCAGAACGAGCAGAAGACGAATGAATACCTTGACGAGCTGGAGTTTCTGGCAGAAACTGCTGGTGCCCAGGTGGTGCGTCGTTTTACCCAGAAGCTGATACAGGCCCATGCTGTAACGTATGTCGGTGAGGGTAAGCTGCAGGAAATCAAGCAATATATTTTGGATGAAGAGGATGCTGAGCGAGAGGTGGGTATGGTCATCTTCGATGACGAGCTGTCGCCAAAGCAGTTGCGCAACATTGAGCAAGTATTGAAGGTCAAGATTCTTGACCGCACATCGCTCATTCTCGATATTTTTGCCATGCGAGCTCAAACAGCCAGTGCCAAGACACAGGTAGAGTTGGCACAATATAAATATATGCTTCCTCGTCTGCAGCGATTGTGGACACACTTGGAACGTCAGGGAGGTGGCTCTGGAGCCGGTGGCGGTAAAGGTATGGTGGGCTTGCGTGGCCCTGGTGAGACGCAGCTGGAAATGGACCGCCGTATCATCCTCAACCGTATGTCACTGCTCAAACAACGACTGGCTGATATTGACAAGCAGATGTCTACCCAGCGCAAGAACAGAGGCCGTATGATACGAGTGGCATTGGTGGGATATACCAATGTCGGTAAGTCAACCCTGATGAACCTGATGGCCAAGAGTGAAGTGTTTGCGGAAAACAAATTGTTTGCCACGCTTGATACCACTGTGCGAAAGGTGGTGATAGATAACCTGCCTTTCCTGTTATGCGATACGGTGGGATTCATTCGCAAATTGCCAACTGACCTGGTGGATTCATTTAAGTCAACCCTCGACGAGGTTCGTGAAGCTGACCTGCTGGTTCATGTGGTGGATATTTCACATCCTGATTTTGAGGAACAGATCAAGGTGGTGAACAAGACATTAGCGGAAATTGATGCTGGGGGTAAGCCAATGATTGTGATTTTCAACAAAATAGATGCTTATAAGTTCGTTGAGAAAGATCCCTTTGACCTGACACCAAAGACAAAGGAGAATGTCTCATTGGATGAATTGATGCATTCTTGGATGGCCAAGTTGGAAGAAGATTGCATCTTTATCTCTGCCAAGGAAAAGACGAATATTGATAACCTGAGGGAGAAATTGTATTACAGGGTGAGAGAACTGCATGTGCAGAAATATCCTTATAACGATTTCCTGTATCCTCAATCAGAAGACCAATAAAGTATGAATTACAGAAATCTAACAACAAACGAGGTGGCACGGTTGGAACAGCAGGGCTGTACTGCCACCGACTGGAATCGCGTGTGTGTGGCACCTGATTTCGATGCGCAGTATGTAGTGGATGCCCATTTCTCGGGCGATATCCGTTTGGGCTCTCTGCGTGGCGAGTTTACTTTGAAGGGTGGCATCATCAAAGATGCAGGTTTGAGACATGTGACCTTGCATAACGTTACCGTTGGTAATGGATGCTACATCAAAAATGTTCACAATTACATCGCCAATTATGAGATTGGCGACAACACCTATATTGAAAACGTTGACAGTATCTTGGTGGATGGTAAAACCAGTTTCGGAAATGGCGTGGAAGTGTCTGTGCTGAATGAGACGGGAGGCCGTGAGGTGGCTATCAGCGATAAGCTTTCCGCGCAGTTGGCCTATATTATGGCCATGTACAGACATCGTCCGGAACTGGCTGTCAGATTACGCGAGATAGCCGACTATTATTCCAACAAGCATGCCTCTGAAATGGGCGAGATAGCCGACCATGTAACCATCATGAATGTGGGCTCTATCGTGAATGTCCGTATTGGCTCGTATGCTACTGTCACAGGTGCTAACCGTTTGAATAACGGTTCTATTAACAGTAACAAAGAAGCTCCTGTTCACGTTGGCCATAATGTGATCTGCGATGATTTTATCATATCTTCGGGATCTTCCCTCGATGACGGTGCCATGCTGACACGTTGCTTTGTGGGACAGGCATGTAAGATGGGGCATAGCTATTCGGCTTCCGATTCCTTGTTCTTCAGCAACTGCCAAGAGGAGAACGGTGAGGCTTGTGCCATCTTTGCCGGGCCGTTTACGGTGACGCACCATAAATCCACTTTGTTGATAGCGGGCATGTTCTCGTTCATGAACGCTGGCTCAGGATCTAATCAGAGTAACCACATGTATAAGCTGGGACCAATCCATCAGGGTATCTTAGAACGTGGT
>OMSH01000146.1 GCA_900313715.1 uncultured Prevotellaceae bacterium | reverse complement strand
TAAATTATAGCAATAATGGAGAAACAAATTACTGTAACATCACCTTTGCTGCCCAATCTCGATGAGTTTAATGAGATGTTGAAGACAATCTGGGCAAGTAAATGGGTAACCAATATGGGACAGTTTCATAAACAACTGGAACAGTCTCTTTGTGAGTATCTGAAAGTTCCTTATATAAGTTTATTCACTAATGGCACTCTACCATTGCTAACCGCATTGCAGGCATTACGTATAACAGGTGAAGTAATTACTACGCCTTATAGTTTTGTCGCCACTACCCACAGCATTTGGTGGAATGGTTGCCGTCCTGTGTTTGTTGATATAGAAGAGGAAACTTGTGGAATTGATCCAGATAAGATAGAGGCTGTTATTACCCCCAAAACCACAGCCATCATGCCAGTGCATTGTTATGGTAAGCCTGTAAAGATGAAGAGAATTCAGGAGATTGCTGATAAGTATGGATTGAAGGTGATATATGATGCCGCTCATGCTTTTGGCGTAGAGGTAGACGGTGAGAGCGTGCTGAACGCAGGTGATGTGAGCACTTTGAGCTTCCATGCCACCAAGGTTTATAACACCCTCGAAGGAGGTGCTTTGATAATGCATGACGAGCAGACTAAAAAACGCATTGACTATTTGAAAAACTTTGGTTTTGCAGGAGAGACAGAGGTGGTGGCTCCTGGTATCAATAGCAAGATAGATGAAGTACGCTGTGCATATGGCTTGCTTAATTTGAAGCAGGTTGATAAAGCTATTGCAAACCGACAGAAAGTAGCTCAGAAGTATCGAGAAGCTCTACGTAACGTGCCTGGCATCCGTTTCTTTGATGACATGCCGGGTGTCCGCCACAACTATAGCTATTTCCCCATCTTTATTAATGCTAAGGAATATGGCACTACCCGGGATGAATTGTACTTCAAGATGCGTGAACAGGGCGTTCTTGGCAGAAGGTATTTCTATCCTCTTATCAGTACATTCAGCACATACCGTAGCCTTCCTTCAGCAACAACGGAGAACCTGCCTGTGGCAACAAGGATAGCTAATGAGGTAATTTGTCTGCCTATGCACCATGAATTGAGTGAGGCTGATTTGGATTGTATATTGAGTTTGATAGTAAAATAATGGCGCAGAAAAAGTTAATGCTCCTTGGTGGCTTGCGCTACCTGAAACCTGTAATAGAAGCAGCACATAAGCAGGGCTATTATGTGATAACAGCAGATTACTTGCCCAATAACATTGCCCACAAATGGAGTGATGAGTATTGTAATGTCAGTATCATCGACAAGGAAGCAGTGCTGCGTGAAGCTCAAAGGCTGAAGATAGATGGTATTATGTCCTTTGCCTGTGATCCAGGCGTAGTTGCTGCCAGCTATGTGCAGAACCAGATGGGATTGCCTTCGTTTGGCCCATTCGAATCAGTAGAGATTCTCCAGAATAAGGATAAGTTCCGTGCATTCCTTGCAAAGAATGGTTTCAATGTGCCACAGGCCAAAGGTTTTGATAGCGTTGAGGCAGCCATTCAAGAAATCCATTGGTATCCTTGGCCTGTAATCGTGAAACCCACCGATGCTGCTGGTAGCAAGGGTGTGACCCGTGTTGACAAAGCAGAGGATTTGAAGTCAGCTTTGGAATATGCGATGGAGCATAGCATCTCTGGTCATATCATTGTTGAGGAGTTTATTGACAAACAGGGCTGTTCTTCCGATACAGATAGCTTCTCAGAGGATGGCAAACTGAAGTTTGTTAGCTTCTGTGCCCAGCGTTTTGATGCAGAGGCTACCAATCCTTATACTCCTGCAGCCTACTCATGGCCTTCTACCTTTACAAAAGAGCAGGAAGAATATCTTACTGCAGAGATTCAACGACTGATTACATTGTTGAATCTGAAGACAGTAGTTTATAACATTGAAGTACGTGTTGCTCCTAATGGAAAACCCTATATTATGGAACTTACCCCTCGTGGTGGTGGCAATCGCCTCTGCGAGATGCTGCGCTATGCCACAGGTGTTGACATGATTACAGCCATAACCCGTGCTATGGTGGGTGACCCTATTTTGGAACCCATTGAGCAGAAACCATATAATGGCCATTGGGCCGAGATTATTCTACATGCAGATAAAAGCGGTGTCTTTGACCACCTGGAGATCAGTAAGGATTTGCCAGCTGAGATAGTCGAAGAGGATCTCTGGGTTGAGAAAGGTGACAAAGTGGAATCCTTTGAAGGAGCCAATAACGCTATAGGTACGTTGGTGCTGAAATTCCAGACAGCAGAAGAACTGGAAGAAGCTATCACTAACCAGCGTAAGTGGCTGAAAGTAGTTGTGAAATAATGAAAGCAATAGGCGGGTATTTTTCTTTAGAACTCCCTTTGAGAGAAGAGTATCACAAGGATGCCATTAGGTTGAATACGGGGCGCAACTGCTTGGAGTACATCCTGCGTGCACGTGGGTATAAGAAGGTGTATGTGCCTTACTATACTTGCGAGGCAATAATGGAACCTATCAACAAGCTGGGTATATCGTATGAATTCTATCACATAGACCTTCATTTTGAGATAAGTGACCACCTTGCGCTAAAGGTGGATGAGGCTTTGCTCTATACCAACTATTTTGGATTGAAACAACGCTATGTTGAGCAACTGGCAGAGAAGGTGGGGGTACAATTGATAGTAGATAACACACAGGCTTTCTATGCGACACCTTTGGAGGGTATTGATACCTTCTATACATGCCGTAAGTTCTTTGGTGTGCCTGATGGAGCCTATCTCTATACCGACCAACTGTTGGATGTGGAGTTGGAGCAAGACCAATCGTATGAGCG
>OMSH01000032.1 GCA_900313715.1 uncultured Prevotellaceae bacterium | reverse complement strand
TAAAGATTTTATGATTAATCCAATTGTTAAGACGATCGAGTTACCTGATGGAAGAACCATCACACTCGAAACGGGAAAGCTCGCAAAACAGGCAGACGGATCTGTTATGCTGCGTATGGGTAACACCATGCTCTTAGCTACTGTTTGTGCGGCAAAAGATGCAGTTCCCGGAACAGATTTTATGCCTTTACAGGTAGAGTACAGAGAAAAATACGCTTCATTTGGCCGCTTCCCAGGTGGCTTTACCAAGCGTGAGGGTAAGGCTTCAGACTATGAGATTTTGACCTGCCGTCTGGTGGACCGTGCTTTGCGTCCTTTGTTCCCAGACAACTTCCACGCTGAGGTGTACGTAAACATTATCCTTTTCTCTGCCGACGGCGTTGACATGCCAGATGCTTTGGCTGGCCTCGCTGCTTCAGCAGCTTTAGCTGTATCAGACATTCCTTTCAACGGCCCTATCAGCGAGGTGCGTGTAGCACGCGTAGATGGCCAGTATGTAATTGACCCGACTTTCGAACAGCTTGAGAAAGCTGACATGGATATCATGGTAGGAGCTACCTACGATAACATTATGATGGTGGAAGGTGAAATGAACGAGGTGTCTGAGCAGGATCTGCTGGGTGCTCTTAAGGCTGGCCACGATGCCATCAAAGTGATGTGCAAGGCTCAGATGGAGCTGGCAGAAGAGGTGGGCTCTACCGTGAAGCGTGAGTACAACCACGAAGAGAACGATGAAGACCTGCGTAAGGCAGTACGTGACTTCAGCTACCAACGTCTGTATGATCTGGCCAAGGAAGGTTGCGCCGACAAGCACAAGCGCGAGGATAACGCTACCGCTATCTGCGACGAATTCAAGGCTCAGTTCACTGAGGAAGAACTGGAAGAGAAGGCTGCTATGATTGACCGTTACTTCGCTGATGTAACCCGTGACGCTATGCGCCGTTGCGTACTCGATGAGGGTACTCGTCTGGATGGTCGTGTTCCTACTGAGATTCGTCCTATCTGGTGCGAGGTAAGTCCTCTGCCAGGGCCTCATGGATCTGCAATCTTCACCCGTGGTGAGACTCAGTCACTGACTACTTGTACTTTGGGTACCAAGCAGGATGAGAAGATTGTTGATGATGTGCTTGACCAGAGCAAGATGCGTTTCTTGCTGCATTATAACTTCCCTCCATTCTCTACAGGTGAGGCAAAGGCACAGCGTGGTGTCGGTCGTCGTGAGATTGGTCACGGACACTTGGCATGGCGTGCATTGAAAGGTCAGATTCCTGCTGACTATCCTTATGTGGTTCGCGTAGTTTCTGACATTCTGGAGTCTAATGGTTCATCTTCTATGGCTACTGTATGTGCTGGTACACTGGCACTGATGGATGCCGGCGTAAAGATCAAGAAGCCTGTATCTGGTATCGCCATGGGTTTGATTAAGGACTCTGAAAGCGACAAGTACGTTGTTTTGTCTGATATCTTGGGCGATGAGGATCACTTGGGTGATATGGATTTCAAGGTAACTGGTACCCGTGATGGTATCACTGCTACCCAGATGGATATCAAGGTAGACGGCTTGAGCTATGAAATCCTGGAGAAGGCATTGTTGCAGGCTAAACAGGGTCGCGAGTTCATCCTTGGTAAGATAACCGAAACCATTGCTGAGCCTCGTGAAGACCTCAAGCCTCATGCTCCTCGCATCGTGACCATGATGATTCCTAAGGAATTCATCGGCGCAGTGATTGGCCCGGGGGGAAAGATTATCCAAGGTATGCAGGAAGAAACCAAGACTACCATCTCTATCGAAGAGGTAGAAGAAGGTGGACGCGTGGAGATTGCTGCCAACAACAAGAACAATATCGATGCTGCTTTAGCTATGATCAAAGCTATCGTAGCTCAGCCTGAAGTAGGTGAGGTATATACTGGTAAGGTTCGCTCTATTATGCCTTATGGTGTGTTTGTAGAATTCCTACCTGGCAAAGACGGTTTGCTGCATATTTCAGAAATTGACTGGAAGCGCCTGGAAACCGTTGAGGAAGCAGGCATCAAGGAAGGTGACGATATTCAAGTAAAGTTGCTTGACATTGACCCTAAGACAGGTAAGTTCAAACTCTCTCACAAGGTGTTGCTGCCTAAACCAGAAGGTTATCAGGAGCGTCCAGAGCGTCGTCCACGTCAAGAGCGTGCTGAACGTCCAGAGCGTGCTGAACGTCCAGAGCGTTCCGAGCGTCCTGAGCATAGCGAACGCCGTGGCAATGGCGAACGCCGTCCACGTCCCGCTTTCAACCAGCACAAAGAAGAGGATTGATAGATTAGATATTTCAAAATTCCATGCTCCTGGCCCACAAGTCAGGAGCATTTTTTATGTTTTTATTTTGATAGCAACGGCAAGAGTTGTAAATTTGCGCACATATACAAAATGACTATGGTAGCAGCATATCAATATCCTCCTTTTTTGCAGAAAGGCGACAAGGTGACTGTAATTTCACCTTCAAGTATTATAGAGCCTGACATCTTGAAAGGCGGTATTCAATGCCTCAAGACTTGGGGGCTGAGAGTAAGCAAAGGACGTTTTGTTAACGCGAAATATGGCAACTTTGCAGGTACCGTGCAACAACGTTTGGGCGATTTACAACGTGCGATGAATGACACCGATTGCAAGGCTATCTTCTGCAGTCGCGGAGGCTATGGTGCTAACAACCTGTTGGGGATGATGGATTTTACTAAATTCCGTCAGCACCCTAAGTGGCTAATAGGCTTCAGCGACATCACAGCTTTACATTGCCGACTGCAAAGCGAGGGTTTTGCATCATTGCATGCCCCGATGCTGAAGCACCTACTGGAAGAGGGAAGAGAAGATTACTGCAATCAGGCTATCCACGATATTCTATTTGGGGTGAATGCCTCTCAACGCTATGTTTGCGAGGGCAATCCCCTGAACCGAACCGGCAAAGCAGAAGGTATTATCCGAGGGGGGAATATGGCGGTATGGCACGGGCTGATAGGCACGCCCTATGACATTAATCCCGAAGGAACTATTCTCTTTGTGGAAGATGTAGGCGAGAAGCCCCATGCTATCGAACGTATGTTCTACAACCTTAAGTTGAGTGGCTTCCTGGGTAAGTTGTCTGGCTTGATAATATGTCAGTTTACCGAGTTTGAGGAGCATAAGCAGTTAGGAAAGGAACTCTATCCTGCTTTAGCTGACTTACTGAAAGAATACCACTACCCCATTTGCTTTGGTTTTCCAGTGGGACATATACCGATGAACCTACCCATCATTGAGGGGGCAAAGGTGAACCTGAAAGTGGGCAAAAAAGAAGTAATGCTGAAGTTTGAATAATATGAGAATATTTCTTTTAACAATTTTGTGGCTGACGAGCTTCGTAGCATGTGGTGGTCAGAGCAAAGCAGATACAAGTGATGAAACAGCCAATCAAGACGTGGTAAACGTGCCACAGTTTGATGCCGACAGTGCCTATTATTTTGTGAAGACACAAGTGGATTTCGGACCTCGTGCCATGAATACCGCTGCTCACGATGCTTGTGGTGATTACCTCGCTAACAAGCTGGCACAATATGGTGCCAAGGTGTATAACCAACGTGCTGACATCCCCTCATACGAAGGAAAGATGCTGAAAGCACGCAACATTATCGGTGCGTTCAACCCTGAGGCTAAGAGACGTGTGGCTTTGTTTGCACACTGGGATAGTCGTCCTTGGGCAGATAATGACCCTGATGCTTCCAAGCACTATACCCCTATCTTGGGTGCCAACGATGGGGCGAGTGGTGTAGGCGTACTACTGGAGGTGGCTCGTCAACTGCAACAGCAACCTACTGCCATCGGCATCGACATTATTCTTCTGGATGCTGAGGATGTGGGTAACCATCGTGATTCAGGTCTCAGCGATGAAAACTCATGGTGTTTGGGCTCACAACTTTGGGCACGAACACCGCATGTATCTAATTATAATGCCCGCTTCGGTATATTATTAGATATGGTGGGAGGAGCCAACGCCCGATTCCTGTATGAATATTATTCCGAGCAGTACGCGCGCGATATTAATAGAAAGGTATGGAAAGCAGCAAAGGCCATAGGCTACGACAACTATTTTGTGGAACAAGGAGGTGGCGGGGCTACCGATGACCATTTGTTCATCAATAAAATTGCACGCATTCCTACCATCGATATTATCCCCACCAGTCAACAATACTCCTTTTTTGAGCATTGGCACACTGTGAAGGATGATATGGATGTGATTACAGTGCCCACCTTAAAAGCAGTTGGCCAAACAATTCTTCAAGTAATTTACAATGAGAAATAACTGCTCAATACTAATTATCAAACTTAAATTATCAATTAAGCATTATGACAATTAACGAAATACAAGATGATATCATAGCTGAATTCAGCGACTATGACGATTGGATGGATAAATACCAATTACTTATTGACCTAGGCAATGAACAGAAGCCTTTGGATGAGCAATACAAAAATGAAAGTAACTTAATTGAGGGTTGCCAAAGTCGTGTGTGGCTGCAAGCAGACCTAACCGAAGAGGGCAAGGTTCATTTCCAGGCTGAAAGCGATGCACTGATAGTAAAGGGTATCATCACTCTGCTTATCCGCGTGCTCGACAACCAGACTCCCGATGACATCCTAAATACCGACCTCTATTTCATTGAGCAGATTGGTTTGAAAGAGCATCTGTCACCTACTCGTAGCAATGGACTATTGGCCATGATGAAGCAAATGCGGATGTATGCTTTGGCTTTCAAAGCAAAACTTTAACCCATACAAAACAAAACTCCCCCCCCCATAAGGGGGAGTTTTTATATTACTTCGATTCCCTGCTTCTTGCAGAGTTCCAAACTTAGTTCACGTAACTTGTACTTTTGCACCTTACCACTACCAGTGAGCGGATATTCATCCACAAAGAAGATGTACTTAGGTATCTTGTATCGGGCTATTTTTCCCTCGCAGAACTCACGAACGTCCAACTCCGTCAGCTGGCTATCGGGATTGAGGATGATGAATGCACCCACACTCTCACCATATTTTTTGGAAGGCACACCCACAACCTGCACCATCTTGATTTCTGGCATACGTTGCAGATAAGCCTCAATCTCACTAGGATAAATATTCTCACCACCGCGGATAATCATATCCTTGATGCGTCCAGTAACATGAAAGTTGCCTTGCTCGTCCTTGAAACCAATGTCACCGCTATGAAGCCATCCAGCTTTATCAATCAACTGAGCCGTAGCTTCTGGATCCTTATAGTAGCCAAGCATGTTGCTGTATCCTTTGTTGCAAAGTTCTCCTTCCACACCAATAGGACATTCGTTACCATCCTCATCTAGTACTTTTACTTCCGTATGTTCAAATTCGCGACCAACTGTTGTGCAACGTACCTCAAACGGATCATCCCAACGTGTCTGCGTCATACCAGGAGAAGCCTCTGTAAGTCCATATTCACTCGTCACAATCATGTGCATCTTCTTTTCCACCTCTTTCATCAGTGGTACAGGACAAAGAGAACCAGCCATAATTCCCGCATGCAGACTACTCAAGTCGAACAAATCGAACATAGGATGATTCAGAATATTAATATACATGGTAGGCACACCATAGAGTGAAGTGCAGCGTTCCTTATGAATGCTTGCCAACACCATCAGCGGATCAAACCTTTTAACAATCACCATGGTACAACCGTGTGTCAAGCAATTCAACACACCCAGCACCAAACCGAAGCAATGGAACAATGGCACACAGATGCAAAGTCTGGTATCAGGAGTAAAGTCCAAGTGTGCTCCTGTCAGATGTCCGTTGTTGCAAATACCATAATGCGAAAGGGTTGCGCCTTTGGGGAAGCCGGTAGTTCCGCTAGTGTATTGTATGTTAATGGCATCATAGCAACTGCAAGCATTTTTCGCCTTTTGATAGGTACCTTCGCCTACGGTTAGTCCCATTGTCATCAGTTCATTAATGGTGAACATCCCTCGGTGTTGTTCTGTGCCCATATATATCACTGTTTTCATGGTAGGGAATGCTGCACTGTTTAGATGCCCTTTCTCTTGCGTCTTCAATTCTGGCAGCATCTGATAAGTCATGCCCATGAAATTATTGTCTTTCTCATGCTCTACGATACAAAGTACCTCCATATCGCTTTTACGCACCATATCCTCAATCTCAAATTGCTTAAAATTGGTATTGACCATAATGGAGATAGCGCCAATCTTGGAACACGCAAAAAACATGGTGTTCCAATCTGGGATGTTACTTGCCCAAATGCCCACATGGGTGCCTTTTTTCACACCTATAGCCAACAAGCCCATAGCAAGACGGTCCACACGATCATTGAATTGTCTAAAAGTCCACCGCATATCACGGTCTGAATAAACAATGAATTCTTTATCGGGGGTAGTGGTTGCCCAATATTCCAGCCACTGACCTATGGTCTTTTCTGATAGTTGCCACATAGTATAATTAGCTTGTTAAGATTAAACCTGTAAATAGTTGCACATTCAGTATATATTTGTGCAATAACTATTTGCACATAAAAACAACAACTGCAAAGATACGGTAATGTATATAAAGAGTAATCTTTTAAAAGTGAAATGTTGTTAATCTACATCATATTTTTTGCACACTGTGCAATTTAGAAGGTGTACCGCAAGAATAAATACTCAGACAAGGCAAAAACATTGACAAAAAAAAGGAAGCCTTTACAAAAAAAGACTTCCCTTTAAATCGTGCTGCAAGAATAATTACTTGCGCAAGCCAAGAACTTTGACAATAGCACGGTAGCGATTGATGTCGCGATCCTGCAAGTACTTCAGCAGGCGGCGACGCTTACCTACCAGCATGGTCAGAGATCTTTCAGTAGTATAATCCTTCTTGTTGACCTTCAAATGCTCGGTCAAATGAGAGATACGGTATGAGAACAATGCTATCTGGGCCTCAGGTGAGCCAGTATCAGTGTTGGACTTTCCGTACTTCTCGAAGATTTCCTTCTTTTTAGCAGCGTCTAAATACATAATGTTTAATAAAAAAATGATTGTAAATCGTTAAATGCTGGGCAAAGGTACGCATTATATTTGAATTAGCAAGCATATTTTGCAAAAAATTAGTATCTTTGCAGCCAATTTAATAGGTATAGTATGCAGAACATAAGAAATATTGCCATTATTGCCCACGTTGACCACGGTAAGACTACCTTGGTGGACAAGATGTTATTAGCTGGTAACCTATTTCGTGAGAACCAGCAAGCTGGGCAGTTGATGTTGGATAACAACGAATTGGAGCGTGAACGTGGCATCACGATTCTCTCGAAGAACGTGTCTATTAATTATAAAGGTACAAAGATTAATATTATCGACACCCCAGGACATAGCGACTTCGGTGGTGAAGTGGAGCGAGTTCTCAACATGGCTGATGGTTGTCTGTTATTGGTAGATGCTTTCGAAGGTCCCATGCCTCAAACCCGCTTTGTGTTACAGAAAGCCCTCCAAATTGGTCTGAAGCCTGTAGTGGTAGTTAATAAGGTAGATAAGCCCAATTGTCGTCCTGAAGAGGTGAACGAAATGGTATTCGACCTCATGTTCAACCTTGATGCAACGGAGGAGCAGTTAGACTATCCTGTGATTTATGGCTCTGCCAAAAACGGATGGATGAGTACCGACTGGAAACAACCTACAGAAGATATCACTCCTTTGTTGGATTGCATCATTGACAACATCCCTGCCCCCGAGCAGTTAGACGGTACTCCACAGATGTTGATTACTTCGTTGGACTATTCGTCTTATACAGGCCGTATCGCTGTGGGACGTGTTCATCGTGGCGTTATCAAGGAAGGCATGAACGTAACGCTGGCTCATCGTAATGGCGAAATGACCAAGACCAAGATCAAGGAATTGCACACTTTCGAGGGTATGGGGCGCAAACGAGTGAGTGAAGTGAGTTCTGGCGACATCTGTGCCATCATTGGTTTGGATAACTTTGAAATTGGTGATACAATTTGCGACTTTGAGAATCCAGAGGCATTGCCACCTATTACCATCGATGAGCCTACCATGAGCATGCTGTTTACCATCAACGACTCGCCTTTTTATGGACAGGAAGGTAAATATGTAACTTCTCGTCATATCCAAGAACGCTTGGAGCGCGAGTTGGACAAAAACCTGGCTTTGCGAGTGGATAAGGCAGAAGTAGAAGGCAAGTGGATTGTGTCTGGTCGCGGTGTATTACACCTCTCTGTACTGATTGAGACCATGCGTCGCGAAGGGTACGAGTTGCAAGTTGGTCAGCCACAGGTTATCATGAAGGAAGTAGATGGTATGAAATGCGAGCCTGTAGAAGAACTGACAATCAATGTTCCTACAGAATACAGCAGTAAGATAATAGATATGGTAACCCGTCGTAAGGGTGACTTGCTGAAGATGGAGGATGGTGGTGCCGACCGTGTGAATCTGGAGTTCAACATCCCATCTCGTGGCATCATTGGTTTACGCACCAACGTGCTGACCGCTTCTGCTGGTGAAGCCATTATGGCACACCGCTTCAAGGAATACCAACCTTATAAGGGTGACATCGTACGTCGTATCAACGGCTCTATGGTAGCAATGGAGGCAGGGACAGCATTTGCCTATGCCCTCGACAAGTTGCAGGATAGAGGACGTTTCTTTATATTCCCACAAGATGAAGTGTATGCAGGCCAAGTAGTGGGCGAACATGTGCATGAGCGTGACTTGGTAATCAATGTTACCAAGTCGAAGAAACTGACAAACATGCGTGCTTCTGGTTCTGACGACAAAGTGAGGCTTACTCCTCCTGTTCAGTTCTCTCTAGAAGAAGCATTGGAGTATATCAAGGAAGACGAATATGTAGAGGTAACACCCAAGTCCATGCGTATGCGCAAGATTATCCTTGACGAAACGGAGCGCAAGAGAGCGAATAAAGAGTAAATTAGCTGTCGATATATTAGTACAGGTGTCCGTCTTTGGACACCTGTACTTGTTTACACCCGCACCAGCAACAACTTGTATACTTAATACACCAAATATATAATAATATCCTTCCTTTTTATTGCAGATACTGCTATAAAAAAACTTTATATTCATGAAATCATTTTATTATTTTCATATATTTGCAAATGTGTAAGTCTATAAATATCATGAAAAAAGTAAGATTATTGCTATTCATTCTCCTCACTACCTGTTCCATTGTCTTGAAAGGTCAGCAGAAAGAGGATTACTCTATCGTGGCGCCTAATACTCAAACAATGCCCTACCCCGCTGATTATGCAGGTGATAGGATTAGATTCCACGCTCTGTTTGTTTGGGATCCTGCAGCAGAATCGGCTCATGTGGAGTTTGACCAACAGGCGTTACAATTTTTCCACAAACTATCGTACGGAGAAGGATTTACTTATGATGTAAAGACAGAATGCCCTGCAAGTCTTGACAGCTTGATTCAATATGATGTGGTAGTAATGCTTAATAGCCTACCTCAAAGTCCAAAGGCACGCGTTGCCTTTGAGCAATATATGGAACAAGGTGGTGGGTGGATAGGATTTCATGCTACAGGGTATAATGACAAGGACACTCAATGGCCTTGGTTCAACCACTTCTTAGGTTGTGGACAGTTTCTTTGCAATAACTGGCCTCCACAACCAGTGCTTGTAGATGTAGAAGATAATCTACATGCCATTACTCGTAACTTGCCCTCTCAGTTTGTAGCACCAGCCAGCGAGTTTTACCAATTCTCACCTTCTCCTCGAGCCAATAAGGATGTTGAAGTACTTGTGAGTATTTCCCCCAAAAACTATCCCCTTGGCATCAAGGATATAGTTTTGTATGGAGACATCCCCATTGTATGGACAAACAAGAACTACCGCATGGTTTATCTGAACATGGGACATGGCGATGAGGGCTTTATCGATGCTACACAGAACTTGTTATTTACAAATGCCTTCCGCTGGGTGGCTCTAGAGAATAACAAAGACAATACTTATCAACATCAGATTGCTGATGAGGGAAAAAGCGATGAAATAACAAATCAAACATTCGCTAAAGTTGAACAACAATTACGCTATCAACTGGAGCTGGTTAATAAGATACGTAAAGAGCGGAACGACTGGGCACTCATGCCTCGCAGTGTAGAAAAAGATGGGACTCTGCGCATGGTTCATCAGCCTGACTGGTGCTGCGGTTTCTTCAGTGGTGAATTGTGGCAGATGTACCAGTATTCACATGATCCTTTCTGGCGAAGCCAAGCTGTGAGCAATACCTGGCCCATTGAAAAAGTGAAGATGGACGGAGGTAGTCATGACCTGGGCTTTATGGTTTTTAATTCATTTGGTAAAGCTTGGCAACTTACTGGGGAACAATCCTATCGTGATGTGGTAGTGGAAGCAGCCAACACACTAATCACGCGATATGACGATAAAGTAGGCTGTATTCGCTCTTGGAGCTGGGGAACTCCAGAAAGATGGCAGTATGCTGTCATCATAGACAATATGATGAACCTGGAATTGCTCTTTGAGGCTTCCAAAATTACGGGAGACAATCGGTACTACAAAATAGCTGTCAACCATGCTAACGCAACGTTGAAACATCATTTCCGAGCAGACAACTCTTGCTACCATGTAGTGGATTACAATCCTATTGATGGCAGCGTCATCAAACGTATCACCCATCAAGGGCTCTTCGATGAGAGTGTATGGAGCAGAGGACAAGGTTGGGCACTGTATGGCTTCACCATGTGCTACAGATATACGCATGATAATGCCTATCTGGAACAAGCACAAAAGATTGCCGACTACTGGTTCTCACAAACCAACATGCCCGATGACTTGATTCCTTATTGGGATATGCGGGACCCTGCTATACTTAATAGTAAAGTATCTATTCAGGATGGAAGTTGTCCTCGTGATGCATCAGCTGCTGCTATTATAGCCTCAGCACTATATGAACTGGCAACATACGTTAATGACGCCCAAGCAAGCAACTACCAACAATATGCTGATAAAATGATTAGTTCGCTCGAAACATATTATCTTCCAGAGCCTCAAACTGCTCAAGGATTTCTGCTGCTGCACTCCACAGGTAATTATCCAGCAAACGACGAAATTGATGTACCAATCAATTATGCCGACTATTATTTCCTAGAAGCGCTGCTTCGAAGGGAAATGTCGAAACAGTAATTATAATATTAGCAAAAAATAAAAAACATAAATCGAGTAGGAGGGAAATGAAGTAGTTTTCCTCCTACTTTCATTTTCCGACCTCTCACACCATCGTACATGCGGTTCCGCATACGGCAGTTCCTCGTTTACGATATCAATACGAATCCATCAAGCGATGATAGCCTGCGCAATACAAGTTGGAATTACTCATTGCATGATGTACGCTCCAGATTGATACTTCTACAAACCTGAGTTCGGGATAAGCGACAGTCGTTTTTCTTGCTATGCCAGATTTCCGACAGGTGCATATTACATTTGCCCTCCAAACAAT
>OMSH01000031.1 GCA_900313715.1 uncultured Prevotellaceae bacterium | reverse complement strand
GATGTGGGTACACCCATCCTGAAACTGGATTTGCTGAGTGCGGAAACTGATTATGGCAAGTTGAGCGATGAGCAGCATATGAAAGCTTTGCAGTTGGAGCAGCTCAAGGTGAACAACGAGACTTTCCTGAGCGACCTTGCCATGAAAGTTCAGGTGGAAGAAATGAAATTGAGCAGCATGGAGGTGAACCTGAGAAACGAACGCCGCTTGGATAGTTTGGGCAGTGGCACCACTGATCGTGTACGCCAAGCCGAGTTGGATTATAATACAGAGCGCTTGGCATTGCAACAGCTTCGCCAGCAGCTAGCCAATGAACGTAGGGTAAAAGAAGCCGACCAGAAAGTGAAAGAACTGGAGCTGAACATCAGTACCAAGAGCATGAACGAGATGCGTCGCACACTGGAAGATGCGCAGATACGTTCTCCTCGCAAGGGCATCCTCACCTTTATCAATACGCAGGTAGGTGCGCAGGTAGGACAAGGCAGTCAGGTGGCCATAGTGAGTGACTTGAGTCATTTCAAGGTGGATGCAGAGATAGCCGATAGCTATGGCGACCGAGTAGTTCCTGGCGGCAAGGCTATTGTCAAAGTAGGCAGCAAAAGGTTGGAAGGTGTTGTGAGTAGTGTGACCCCATTAAGCCGAAACGGAGTGATTAACTTCAGCGTTCAACTAAATGAGGATAATAACGAAGCCTTACGCTCTGGCCTGAAGACCGATGTATATGTGATGAATAGTATTAAAGACGATGTGTTGCGCATCGCATCGGGCAGCTATTACCAAGGACCTAATGACTATGAGTTGTTTGTCTTCAATGGTGATGACGAACTGGTGAAGCGCGATGTCAGACTGGGAGAGAGCAGCTTTGAATACGTAGAGGTGCTTTCAGGTCTGAAAGAAGGCGACCGAGTAGTTACCAGTAGCATGAGTAGCTATCGGGGCAAGAACTCACTGAAAGTAAAATAAACCATTCCTTAATTGTCAATTATCAATTTGAAAAACTATGATTAAAGACTACATTAAACAAGCTTGGGAGCTGATGAAGCAGAACCCGTTGTTCAGCTCGCTCTATGTGGTAGGTACCGCTTTAGCTATCTGCTTCACCACAGTGATGGCGGTGGCATACTATGTAAAGCTGGCGCCTCTCTATCCGGAGTATAACAGGAGCTATACTTACTACAGCGATAATGTGAGGGTACAGACACCAGACAATATGAACACAGTAAACTCAGGCTTCAGCTATACTTCATTGCGCGACTGGCTCTATCCATTGAAGAATGTGGAAGCTGTATCGGGCATTATACAGGAAGCAGATGAGCACTGGGTACGCCCTTCTGATGGCAACGATTTAAGCGTTAGTGCCATCTATACCGACCCAGGGTTCTTCAAAATTTATGAGTTTGAGTTTATTGAAGGCACCCCTTTCAGTCAGGCTGATTTCGATAGCGGCGTGCGTACAGTGGTCATCAGCGACAAGCTGGCAAGGCAGGCATTCCACCAAGATGAGGGTGTGGTAGGCAAGATGCTGAATTTAGACATGAACGATTATCGTGTATGCGGTGTGGTAAAAACAGGAAGCAAGTTGGGCAGTAAGAGCTATAGCGATGTCTATGTGCCTTATAAGAACTATCCGAACTATCAGCTTACATTCTATTATGATGTCGTTGGAGCTTTTGAAGCCCGCTTCCTAACGAAAGATGAGGCACAGACAAAGGCTCTGCAGGAAGAACTGGATGCCTTGATTGCCAATGTGAACCAACAGTACAAGGGTGAAAAGACTGTTACCATGCGTCCGTTGCGTACTCACACCAGTATGGTATTCGATGAGGTATATTATGGCAATCAATACAAGGTAACACCCTGGTTGTTGTTCAAAAAGTTTCTGCCCATCATCCTAGTGTTGCTATTAATACCTGCCTTCAACCTGAGTGGTATGATTAGCAGCAGGATGGAAGACAGATTGGCTGAGATGGGTGTGCGCAAATCGTTTGGTGCCAGCAAGAGTGTGTTGCTCTCACAAGTGATGTGGGAGAACCTGATACTGACGTTGGTCGGTGGTCTTGTCGGTTTGATTATAGCTTGGAGTATGCTGTTCTTGGGTAAGAGTTGGGTGTTTACCCTCTTTGAAGACTATCCCGATGTGCTTTATGACAACAACGTAACAGTTACTGGCGAGATGCTGTTTTCTCCCACTGTGTTTATCTCAGCATTGCTGGTGTGCATCATCATCAACTTGCTCTCTGCCCTGATTCCTGCATGGAACTCGTTGCGAAAGCCAATAGTAAGCTCGTTAAACGAAAAGAAATAATCAATTATCAATTTAATAAGACTATGTTCAATTTGATATTCAAGAATATTTGGGCTCGCCGAAAGCGTAATGCCTGGCTCTTTATCGAACTGGTGGCAGTAGCCATTGTGTCATGGGTTATCTTCGACCCTGTAGTTGTAGGCCTATATGTAAGAAATTTGCCCACAGGGTATGATACCGACCGTTTGTGCCGTATTTCTTTGGGTAGGTATTACGAAGGTGCCTCAGCGTATAGTGCTGATGCCGATTCCACCCTCTTTGAGGACATTGACCGCATCATGTATCAGGCTCGTAACTTGCCTGATGTGGAAAGTTCTACTCAGTTATTGGGTTTCGCATATCCTGGTTCATCCGGCAATTCCAATTCAGCCTATTGTAATCCAAACGACACTATCAAAATGCTACGGGTTTCAAACATGTATTACAAACCTCGCACCGACTTCTTCAAGACTTTCGGTATCCAACCCGCCAAGGGCTATACGGTGGAACAACTGGAAGAGGCTGCTTTACCGGCAAACAGTATGCTGCTTTCGGAAGATGGAGCGAATGAACTATATGGGTCTAATCGCAGTAATATGCGCGCATCCTTACCTCCACGATATCAGTCAATGGTGCCAGATTGGAAAGACAAAGAGGTTACTGGCGTTTTCAAACCTTTCAAGATGAATAATGGCAATCGCGCCATCCCTGTGGCTTTCTACCGATTCAGCCCAGATGCTAATAATGGAACTGAAGTACCTGGACAAACATTTATCTTGGTGCGTGTCAAAGATGGGGTAAACTTAGATCGCTTTATCGATAGCTTCAATGAGAATGGTATGAAGCAGTTGCACAGCGGTAACCTATATGCCCGTAGCATCACCAAGTTCAGCACTGTGATGGAAAACAGAGATAGCTATTACCTCAATGCGATGCACATGCGATATGTGTTGGCAGCATTCTTCATGATCAGCCTCTGCTTGGGTGTGATTGGAACCTTCTGGTTGCAGACCAAAGTGAGGAAGGAAGATGTGGGTGTAATG
>OMSH01000016.1 GCA_900313715.1 uncultured Prevotellaceae bacterium | reverse complement strand
TTCAATAACTCTGCCTCCAGGAATCCCAATCCAGAATAGCACCAGCAGGTACCGGCGCGGCTTTGGTTCTTCACAGATGTAATGGGAATCTCTTTTACTACTGTAAACTTGAAGCCCTCGTTCTCCTTGGGGGCATCCTGTGCTGCAACGTTCAGGCTCATCAACCCAATTGCAGCTAATAAAATATACTTTTTCATCATCTTTGAAATTAAAATTGTTTTGAATTGACGCAAAGATACGTATAATTTACCAACTTTCGCTATCTTTGCATAAGAAAATGTCAAATCATGGTACAATCTGTAATAGTAGATAAGAAGACGGCCCTCGTGTTGGAGGGTGGGGGTATGCGTGGTGTGTTCACCTGTGGAGTGCTTGACTATTTCATGGACAACAACATTTATTTCCCTTATACTGTGGGGGTAAGTGCTGGTGCCAGCAACGGACTGTCTTATTTGTCGCACCAGCGAGGACGTGCCAAGTTGGCCAATATCGACTTGCTTGACAAATATCATTATATAGGTTGGAAGTACCTGTTCACCCAGCGTAACATCATGGATTATCAGCTGATGTTCCACGATTTTCCCGAACGGATCATCCCCTATCGGTATGATGTCTATGCTGCCAACCCCAACCGCTTCGAGTCGGTTACTACCGATTGCCATACAGGAAAACCGGTGTATTGGGAAGAAAAAAAAGACCCTCGTCGTATTATCGACATCGTTAAGGCATCGTGCAGCCTGCCTTTTGGATGTCCTATCGCCTATGTGGACGGTCGCCCCATGCTGGATGGCGGTATCGCCGACTCTATACCTTTCGAGCGTGCTTTTTCTCAGGGCTATGAGAGGGTGGTGGTGGTGCTCACACGCAACATGGGCTATCGCAAGAACGAGAAGAAGCCCTATATCCCAGGCTTCCTCTATAGGCAATACCCCTTGCTCAAGGAAGCTATCCGCCAACGTGGCCAGATGTATAATCGTCAGTTGGAGCAGTTGGAGGAGTTGGAGCGTCAAGGTAAGGCAGTCGTCATCCGTCCAATTAATCCCATAGTAGTGGGTCGTATGGAGAGAAATGTCGCGAAATTGCTAAATTTGTACCAGGAAGGCTATCAGTGTGCCGCTACTTTCAATTTTTCTGTTTTGTTATAGTTCTTGCAGTTTATTAGTCAAAAACCATTACCGTTCATATTCTTTACATCTTTATTTCTCTCTGTTATAAGTCCTATCTATTTGAAAATAAACGGGATTTCTCATTTTCTTAACAATTATTAACGATATTATATGCAGTAAAATAGATAAATATTCTATATATTTGCAAATAAGAAGTGTAAAGAGTACACTTTTTAAAATATTTTATATAAGGATATTAGAAGGATTTCATTGGTTTGTATTTTGTGGAAATTTAGAACACTCACTACAATATTACAATATTTTTTCCACACTACGGCATGCTACTTCTAATTACAGAGAGCACCGTTAATTTGCGTGCTCTCTTTTAATATGTATATTGTAAACCATTAAAACATAGTTAAAACAGATTTAAGCAAATTTCATCCTATTAACATATATTAACGAAATGTGTAGTTGGTAATTAAAAAAAAGCGTATATATTTGCACAATTATTTATCAAACCCCCATTTTCAGTGTATCCTAAATGTGCTGGGAAGATGGTAAAAGTTCTTGATAAACAATGGCTATTGATATAAATTTTAACTGTAAACTAAAATTTGTAGGCATTATATGATAAAGTTTAAACCTGTAAGCGAAGGAACTAAGTTTTTGACAACATCGTTGTTGATGCTTTCTTTCTTGTCTGTGTTTGCACAGCAAACGGTTACTGTGCCTACCCCTCTAAGCAATCGCGTGGCTGACAACGAGCCTGCTCTTGTCTCTTATGCCAGCTATACCCCATATGACAGTACTCAGGTTTTGCGTAACGATTCCTCTTTGCTGTATGTAAACTTTGAAAAGGACGAGTCAGTCTTGAAGCATGATTTCCGCAACAATGCTGCTACTCTCAGCAAGATGGAGGAGATGGTAAGTAGAATCGTTAATGATAGTCTCGCTCGCGTGCGTACCATATTAATTATTGGTATGTCCTCAATTGAGGGTTCGTACGAGTATAACAAGCAACTGGCTATGAACCGTGCTATTTCTGTTAAGAGTTACCTGCAGCAGCGTTTCGATTTGCCAGACTCGGCATTCGAGTTAGTGAGCGCAGGTGAGGGATGGAACGAATTGCGTAGCCTTATTGAGGAGAGTCAGTTTGATGGCAAGCAAGAAGTGTTGCGCATCATCGACAACACCAAGAACCCGTGGTTACGCGAGTACCGCATCAGAACGCTTAACAATGGTAAGGTTTATCAGTATTTGCTCGACCAGCATTTTGCAGAACAGCGTTCTGCAGGTTATATCCGTATTTATTTCGATGAAGTGCAGCCAACCGTTTCGCCTGTTGCTGTTGCTGAGGAGCCAGAACCACGACAGGAGGTTGTAACTGAAGTACAGGCGGAAGAATATCCTCTAGTGGCAGAGCCTCAGTCTGCTCCTGTGACAGATGAAGATAGGAATTGGCTTTTGGCTGTCAAGACAAATATGCTGTTTGACGCTGCTTTGGCGCCGAATGTTGAAGTGGAAAGATGGTTCGGTGCGAACAAGCAGTTCAGTGTGATGGCCGAAGTATGGTTCCCTTGGTATGTATGGAGACATAACAGCAACGCTTACGAGATTTTGACCATCGGTTTGGAAGGCCGTTACTGGTTTACCCGTACCTTTAAGGCACCTAATCGTCCTCTCACAGGCTTCTTTGCAGGTGTCTATGCAGCTGGAGGCAAGTATGACATTGAGTGGAAGAGCAAGGGTGACCAGGGTGAGTTCACCTCATTAGGTGCCACCTTTGGCTTTGCTTGGCGTATCGGTCGTAATTTGAACTTGGAGGCCAGTGCCAGCGCAGGTTGGGTATCAGGTCCCTATCGCCATTATGAGGGTCGTTTCGACGATACCCATTTGATCTGGCAGCGCAACGGGCACCTCAGCTACTTTGGTCCTACCAAGCTGAAGTTTTCATTAGTATGGCTGTGGCCGGATAGGAGGAGAAGATGAGAAGTAATATGAAATATAAGTTAGGAGTTAGAACATTCTGCTCGTTCTTGCTGGCAGTCTTGGCACTGGCAAGCGGTTGCGACCGTCGTCCTCTTGAGGTGATGGAACCTATGAAGGCAACTGTACGTTTGGAATTTGACTGGGAGACACGCTATGGCTTTACTCCTGAGAGTATGACGGTAATGATTTGGCGTGAAAACAGCCATAATCCGATTGTCAATACTACTCGTGAAGTTCACTCCATGCAGGTTGAACTCGATCCGGCTACCTATCATGTTGTGGCGTTCAGCTATAGCTTCGACGAGTATGGTTCGATGGAGTTCAGGGACACTGATGACTACAACACCATCAGCGCCCATGGTAAGGACGTGACGCTCTATGAGAATGGCGATTGGGACAAGGGTGTGCGCTACATGACCGACCCCGAAGCTATTGGTGTGGTATCAGACTCCTTTACCATTACTGATGAGATGATGCTCGACCAGGTTACTTTCCATCCTTATGAGACTTGGATCAAGCAGCGTTTGTCCGACACCCGTTTCTTTATTGACTCTAATGGTGTGTACATCTTGCCTTTGATTATAAAGCCGGTTATCACCAACCTCAATGTATATGTAGAGGTGAAAGGTATTAAGAACCTTTCTTCACTGACGGGCAGTATTACAGGTATGGCAGATGGTTTCTACCTATATAGTTTCGACCGCACGGATTTGCCTCGCGCCATGTTGCTGCCTACTGACAAATGGACGAAGTATAAGGAAGAGGTTGAACACAAAGCTGTTTATCTCTACCATCAGACATCCGTATTTGGTTTGCCTCATGGCAAGGAGCATGTCAGTTCGCGTGACGAAGATTTCAATGTCTTGACACTTTATGCCACCCTGATTGACGGTACTGAGATGATTTACACTTATAACGTAGGTAAGATTATCAGATACCGTAACCTGGAAGAAGGTATGGAGTTTAACAATGACATGCACCTGGAACTTGAATTGGATTTGTATGTGGACATCAATACTGTGGGCGAAGACAATATCCCGATATTCCCTGACGTAGATCCGTCCGGACAGACAGACAGTGCCTTTGACGCTGACGTAGAGCCTTGGCAAGAGGGCGAATCAACCATATTGAAATTTTAGAGACAACAATAAGATAGAATTAATAATTTAAAAACATTTTTTTTAAGAGTTATGAAAAAGAATTTATTATTTGTGGCAGCATCGGCGACCTTATTGTTCGCTGCATGCACTTCAGAGAGTGATGGACCTTCGTCGAACATCTCGTACGACGCATTGAAAGCAGCAGAGAAGGCTGATGTACAGACTCCTATTACATTTGGTACTTTCACGCCGAGAGAGGCTGTGACACGTGTTATCGGAGACGAAATTCAGTTGGCTAATCATTATGGCTTTGGTGTATTTGCTTATTATACCGCAGGCGCAGATTATTCACTAGTTGCTAAGCCTAACTTTATGTTTAACCAGCAGGTGGAGGCAGAAACTACTGGTGTAGTTCCTAACGCTACTGCAGTTACCGGATGGAAGTATTCTCCTATTAAGTATTGGCCTAACAATACACTGAAGGATGGTGAGAATACCACTTACAATATCAGTGATACTAAGGACAAGTTGAGCTTCTTTGCTTACGCTCCTTACATTTTCCCAGCTGATATCGCAGCAGACGGTACTGTTATGGATAATACTGTTTCTCCTGCCGTTGCCAGGACAAAAGGCGTTATCAAGGTAGCTCCTGCAAATGGTACAATATCTGGTGATGTGAAGCTGACTTATGTTGGCGGTAGCTCTAAGTATTCTGATGAATTGCTGTTTGGTGTTACGCAGAATAATAGAGTTTGGAACAGTGTAGATGGTGGCTCAATGACAATTGATGCAGGTATGCCTTTCAAGAACTTAGTGAAGCCAATTGATACTGACAGAACCATTACATTCTATTTCATGCATGCACTGACCAAGATAGGTATGACTGTACGAGCAGCTAAAAACCAAGCTTTGCCTGGTGGTTCTCCAGAATTGTGGAATGATGATGCAGCTGATCCTAATAAGACCAAGATCCTGATTGAGAAGATTGAATTCGACAGAGATATGCATTATAAGGGTACACTGAATTTGAATAACACCGTTGCTGGTCAGCCATTGTGGGAGAATACTTCTTTCGAGAATCCATTTGAAATTACAGAGACCGGTCTGGGACATGCTGATATTGAAGATGACCTGACTTGGGAAGCTGCTTACGCTACTGATCCTACAGAGGCTTGGACTAAGACAGGCGTTGTAGCCGGTGTTGAGAAATCTGTGTTTGGCCAGCATGGCACACCACTGAGAAATGACTATTTGCTGTTGCTTCCTGAAACAGTCGCACCTGCTGATACCTATATTACCATTACCTATCATGTGATGACGAAAGATGATCACCTGCCTAATGGCGTGTCAGACGTGAAGAATGTAATTAAGAAGAAGATTCCTGCAGGTTTGGCCTTGGAGAAGGGTAAGTCTTATGAGTTCAATCTGATTCTTGGTGTCAATTCCGTTGAAATGGATGTAGATGTTAAAAACTGGACAACCGTTGCTGATGATGATGTTTATCTCCCAATGAACAAGCCAGGTGTTCCTAATCCTTAATTTAGTATGTAGAATTTAACTGTATAAACTATTGATACTTCACTGCCCTTCCGCATGCAGCGGAAGGGCAGCAGAAGCATCAAACTCAGAAATAGAATCACCAAAATATGCCATAGGCATGATAGTTATATTATAAAGATATGAACGTTGATAAGAGACATAACAGCATAACTAATAATAAGAAAACCATTACCCGATGGCTCATTTTGGCTATTCTTGCCTTCAACTGCTCTATAGCAGCTATAGCAGAAAATATTATCGAAATAAACGATGTAAACTTTCCTGATGCTAACTTCCGTGCTTTCCTATTGAGTCAAACTTATGGTTCAGATGGCCAAATTACGGAAACGGAAATTAATGGTATCTCTAGTATTAATATACAGAACAGGGGTATCACTGATATTAAAGGCATTGGATTTTTTACTGCACTCACTGAGCTCCGATTAGGAGGTTCAGGTTCAAACACAAACAGCATTCCCAACGTAGATTTGTCTGCCCTCAACAATTTACAGAACTTTTTTGGCAGAAATAGTGGTATAACCCATCTTACCCTTCCCACCAATAAAACCGCATTAAGACAGGTGTAT
>OMSH01000162.1 GCA_900313715.1 uncultured Prevotellaceae bacterium | reverse complement strand
TAGCCCGTTTCTGGACGGTTTGGTCGTATACCCAATGTGATAAGTTTATCAGTTGTTGCTGCCATTTCCAGACCGCTTCTGATAGCTTCCAGAAACTCTTGTTCCTTCAGAATCAAGTGATCACTTGGAGCCACCACAATGTTGGCATTAGGGTTGATGGCCCTTATGTGATATGAAGCCCATGCGATACAGGGAGCCGTATTACGTCGCATAGGTTCTAGCAAGATTTGGTTCTTGCTGATCTCAGGCAATTGTTCGCAGATAAGGTCGGCATACGCCTCGTTGGTTACGAAAAAAATATTATCCGTAGGTATGACCTTACTAAATCTGTCGAAAGTTTGTTGTAAGAGAGAGCGTCCTGTACCAAAGAAATCCAGGAACTGCTTAGGGAGCGTTTTGCGGCTGATAGGCCAAAAACGGCTGCCTATACCACCACACATGATTACACAGAAATTATCTTTATTCCCCATAATTATCTTTAGTCATTAAAATTTATGCTAATATACATCATGTTTTTATGATTAAAAAACTTTTTAGGATAAATTTCCTTTTTTATTATTTTTTGTCATAAAGTATTGCCGTTTCAGAAAAAAGCCTTATCTTTGCACCCGCATTCCTGCAATGCCCAGATGGCGGAATCGGTAGACGCGCTGGTCTCAAACACCAGTGGGGCAACCCATCCCGGTTCGACCCCGGGTCTGGGTACGCAGAACACCTTGTAAGTCGTAGATTTACGAGGTGTTTTTTTCTCATTTACAGCCATCAGCACATCTTGCCATTCATAGCGGTCGAAGCCGATGGAGGTGTCAACCCCAAGGGTTTTGAACTTTTGCAATACATACTCTTGTTCGGCTGGATTCAGTGGATAAATGCCTCGACGTCGGCGGTCGTAGCTTGACTGACTGCCAAATCTGAACAAATAGAAGAGGTTGCGAGCATCCTTGAGTTTCACTTCTGCCACCAGTTTGCGGAATCCGTAGGCCATGCGTTGACGTTCCTTGATAAGCAGATAGGGACATCCGTTTTTACCGCATTTTAGCAGTCTGGGATTTAACATGTCATAGTGTAGGGCATTGGCTTCCGCCTGTAGATAAGCTTCATAGCGATAACATTGCGCACTTTTCTTACATGCTGCCATTGGGCAGACTTCCTTAAATCCGATATCCATATTCATTTTTTTTATTTTGTTTATTAATATATTGTTGTTTATTAACGCTTTAGCTTCGCTCGTAAGTCAGCTGTGTGAAGTTGTTACGTCATGCCGATGACTAAGTATATTCACAACGTTGACTAAAGTCAGTCACGCTGGTGACTGACTATACATGGCTTTGCCTGCTGCGGAAAAGCTACTTTGGAGGTGTTCTCATCATTTCGCTTTTGCGAGTGCAAATATAATATATGGTAAAGGGCAAATTGAGGTTTTTCTCCTGTGTTCATTCATAAAAAAGGGGGAAACAGGGAAAAATGAAGAAATACAGGGAAAAACGCAGGGAAAAGTGTGGCTTTTGTTATAGCATCTGCTCCAATTGCTCTACGGCTTGAGTGATCTCATCGGCAAAGCGTCTATGGTCTCTAAGGAAATCGTGTCTGCCGGCAGCTATGGCCGCATACAGCTTCGGGTTCATGCTATCTACATAGTCGGCAATGGAAAGTTCGATATCGTCTTTCTGCCAGGCAAGTGTAGAGTGAATATACACGTTCCGTTTCTGGTGCAAGAAGCTGTAGGCAGTCTCGATGCTGTCTTTTGTTATTGATGTATTTATCACCTTTTGTCAGGGGATCAATTATGTTGGTAAATGCCCAATAGCTTGTATTACTTAAAGATGAGTTGCACGAATGAACTGAGGTTGCGACGCCAAACCTTCCATTCGTGAGCGCCTGGGTACTGTTCCCACACTACCCCTTTGTAGCCTTTGTCGGTAAGCTTCTGCTTAAAATCGAGCATACCGTCAATGCGGTTGTCCTGCTCGCCACAAGCCAGGTAGATGACATCGAACTTGTTGTACTTGACGGGGTTGGTGTACATACCTGGGAAGTGCTGTTCTGCATCAAAGGGTGCACCACCGATAGCTGATGAACCGATGAGGCCAGACGAGAAGATTCCTACGTTGGCAAATACATCAACATTGCGGAAAGCAATGAAGAATGACTGACCACCACCCATAGACAAGCCTGCTACGGCACGTCCCTTGCGGTTCTTGATGACTGGATAGTTCTTCTCAATGTATGGTAGGATGTCGGC
>OMSH01000126.1 GCA_900313715.1 uncultured Prevotellaceae bacterium | reverse complement strand
TTTGCGCACAATCATCTCCGGCTTCGTATCCTTCGACCGAATAGCCGCCATGTTCGTGTGCCGTTGTTGTGGTGAGAGTTTATCCATAAGCCATTTTGCCGCAAAAAGAAGTATCTGTCACTATTTTCCCACTAGTTCCTTTCCTTTTTTGAAAATAGGTGTTCCATACCATTCTTTTTCCCATCCCTCTCTTGTTTCATTCTTCTTACGTCTTCTCTCCAATTCCTCGTAATAAGCCAAATCTAGAATCTTTTTAATGTCTATAGACTCAAATTTGCACGGCATGGGTTCAATATTATACACCATGTAGTTACCTGTTGGGCGAACATACCCTAAATTTAACAGATAATCAGCAGACCGTTCCTTATGTCCCTCTATACGATACACCTCATATGATGAATAGTCTGAACCTATCTCATATAATACAAGATATTTTGCTGTGATTACATTAGTATCCAACCTTCTGACAACGCCTCTACGAGGAACAGTCCGACTCTTCTCACGTATATTGTATAGCATATGCTTCTTTATCCAAGACAGTTGATCCTTGTCTTTTCGCCATCCTCCTATCAGGAAGACCTCGTTTTCAACCTCCTTAAACTGAATCAACTCGTTTTCCCTAGTCCTTCCACTATCAAGTTCAGATTCCAGTTCATATAATTTGTTCAGTTCATCTGTAGGATTAGTATCAAGAGTATAATGACGTATTGTAAAGTCCCTACTTAATTCAGCCAACAATTTACGATTGTCTTCATAGAAAATATCTTGAGATTCTAATCCGACATACATAAATTTTTCATCGCTATATGGTCGAAAGACTTTGCCGATACTATTACGGAAGTGTTTTTCTATTGCTCTATGCATCCCATCAAGGATATTCTCCTCGTCATCTCCATTGGACATTTCAGCCCTTGGTTTCAACTGCAGCGAGAAGAACTGATAATAACTCTTCAGGAACTCTAGGATGTTTTTCCTAAAATGTTGTTTTGTTCTTTCCTTAAACTCTCTTTTCAAGCCATCATTGCTTTGTGCATATAGAGATAACACAAAAAGAAAGTTTATGTCGTAGTGTTGTAGCAATAGAGTATCTCTATCAAACAAACGGTTTTCAAAATGACGTATACTCTTAACCTTGTCCCTTGCTTCAAGCCTATCATCATAATATTCACGCTCTTCCTCTTTCGCACTAATACGTGCCGAGATAAAGAAGTTAGGTGTTATGCTATAGCCATCAGTGTCTTCATCTCGATATATAAGGTAAGTCTTACCAAGATTCTTGCGTCTTCCTTGCGCATCTTTATCATCCTCAAGGAAAAGAGACAGATTATGCTGAATTACATTTCTTGCATACGTATATTGCTTATATTCCGAGTATTCTGCTACGGGAGCACCAATACCATAATATTTAGAGTCACCAATATAATATATTTTATCCTTGTTTATCAGTCCTTGATAAGCATATATATGGTCAACCCTCTTGCCATCTTCCTGAGCTTTTAGGTCGCCGACATCCAACCCTTTGTCAGACAGCAACTCATCTATCATTGCTTCGAAAACAACATGATAGCTCTCAACAATCAGGTAGTCTTTGTACTGCTTGTCACTATGAATACTTGTTGCCCTTTCAAAAAAGTCATTGCACAAGGTCCATAGTTGAAGATCTTTGTCTGAGAAATACTTGTAGCGTATTTGTTTCAATCGGACTTCTCCATAATAATCTATCCAGTTCTCAAACTCCACATCAGTCAACAGCTCATAGTTATAATTAACTGTTACTTCAAAGCCGAACACCTTCTTCATGTAGTTCAGTATGGAGTAGAAAATCACAAGAAGTTCTTCATCAAAGTTTATCTGTCTCTTCTTGTTGACTAGGTTAATATATATCGGAGTATCATCTTGTATGATTGCATTCTCGCGGTTTACAGTCTTTGTCCAGTTTACCTTGTTCATGCCGCTATGCATATTCTTCACGATGAAAGTGAAGTAGTCAGGATTCTCTTCCTGAAATTTCTGTAGCGACAACATGATATCCAAATACGTGTTAGAGACCTTATCACCCTGCATATCTAGGGCACTGATATCCCTCATTCTTACAATACCTGACTGAGGGTTTAGTCTCACGAATTCTTTCAGGCCTCTATATAGCCAGACAGTAAACTTATATAGGAATTGATAGTCACTGGTGCCATATTTCTTGTTTTCCAGTATCTTTTCTGCATCAACAACATCATTAGGGTTATATCTGCCAAACAACTTGCCATCTTCGCTGAGTACCACCTTTGGCAGGAAGAACACGCAGTCTCCAAGTTGTGCGCTATAATAATAGCCCACGTAATTCTTGCTCTTCGTGCCGTCCCTCCACGTTAGGTCGCCCATCAGTCGCCCAAGTGACTTTATCGCTTCTGGACTATAATGATAACCCTCAATCAGTAGTTTCATGCCTCGCTATCTTCGCTTTGTTCTTCGTTTACATCTGGGCTTTCGTTGTTGGCATTATTCTTTGGCGCCTTTGCCATAACGTTCTTCACGAATGCATTCATAGTATCCACATTCACAGATCCGTCTGCATTATAAAAGCTCTTAAACGTAATCTTCTCCGTTTTATCGTCTTTGCCTTTCTTATCAAATATCTCAGACTTGAAACCATAAACCTTGAAGACATCGTTCCATAGGTAAAATATCACCTTATTGACAAATGTATCCTTCTTTACCACGCCATTTTGAGCCTTGCAGAAGAAAAAGCCCAATTTCTTGTCCTCACTATGTGTGGTCATATCGATAACCTCGTTAATGCCTTGTATAAAGGTCCACCATGAATTATTGCCTAAACCTTCTATCTGCCATTCCATCAAGTTTCCATTTTCATCCTTACCCTGAGCAATTGGTGTATATACCCAGTCCCAGCGACGTTTGAAGGCAGAGTCAATGGGGAACAGGCTTTGGTCACTAGTATTCATTGTGGCCCAGATGTAGAGGTTGGGAGGTAACAGAAGAACACGCCCTGTTTGTACATCTTCAGAAAGCGTTGTCCCATAATTGCTCGTATACTCTATTACACCCTCGATATCAATATCAGTAGACAACTTATAATCGTCATCCTCAGCGAAAGCCTCTTTTATTGCATCACGCAAATCAGAATCAGCTTCAATTGGATATACAGAGAAGCCATTGTCTCCACGGTCTAAGAGTTGGAAGATATCGCCAAAAATCTGAGCACAGTTACCACGGTTTATTTCTTCAATAACCAAGAATTGTGAATCAATCTGTCCATTAGAGTCATCTTTTACTTCAGGAGTATCTCCCTCATTTATATTTTGTTTAAGACGTTCCCACGCATCATCAAAATCATTACTATATCCTTTTAGAATATCTATGAGCGTCTTTTCTAATTTTGACACCTTAACTTCATCTGACTCATTAAACTTGCGCTGCAGCGTGTCTCTCTTTTTTCCTCGCGCCTCAACACAAATCGTTAATGTTTCATTATCATCGGCAACTCCACTTATAATATATGTCTGTGTCTTCTGAACATTAACACGCCCTTTTTCAATAACCGTATTAACTAACTTATTCCACCCTTCCTCGAATTTTTCTTCAGAGCAATTTTCAATCTTATCAAAAATCCAATTAGCTATAGCATGCTGAACTGATTTACCCGTTTGTGGTCCCTTAGGCACATTAAATTCGCCATTATTCCAAAGATTTGGCCATTCTTTCAGAACTGCGTCTTTGGAGAAATGGAACTCTCTTGATAATGTCAGGTCATACATGCCTACGGAGTTAATAATATAGCGCCCATGACACGTTACAAATTCATGGACTGCAGGTATACCACATGCACTATCAATAGAGCAGCCATCCACATATTTCCTCCAAGCGCCAAGATATGCTTTAAGGAAAGCCTGCTTCACGAATTGATAAGTAATACGTTTCTCTTTATATGTTCCACCAGGCTCAAGACCTATTCCACTATTCACAACAACAGGAACTACTGGCACATTTACATCTTTCATAACAGGTTTATATGCTCCCACGAATGTGGAGTAGTCGCTATCCGGATGAAAAGTAGTTCTCACCACAGCTTCGCCA
>OMSH01000296.1 GCA_900313715.1 uncultured Prevotellaceae bacterium | reverse complement strand
ATGGTTGCCGCTATCGGCTATAAAATCTTTAAAAAGATAGAGGTGGCTACAACCAAAAGTTGAGCTACCCCTACCTAAAAGTTTTATTAGCTTACGAAAAATCAGAAAGAACAATGATAGAAACATAACTGCTCTAAATAAAAAACGATAAGATGATTTAGACAGATGATTGACCAGTTTTTCAAGCAGACCAACAAGACTATCTGGGTTTTTCTCCGTGAGGTTGGTAAAGACAAATAATTTTTCCCAATTTTATTTGGAGATATAAAATCCCTGTTCTATCTTTGCAGCGAAATGAAACATCTCCCTTAATGCAATAATCTAAAAAGCAACCCCACGACGGGGTCACTCTTTGGGATTATTGTATCTTTTTTTGTGCAGTTTTCCAATGAGTTAGTAGTTCATTAACTTATTGTTACAGATTGTATTATGAAAGAAAAGTTCTATGAAAAGGTGTGTACCTGCACATCTGAGGGAAATGTTGTGTACATCGACACGAAGTTGTTGTATGAAGTGGTAAAGAAAGCTGGTCAGGTGATTGTTAGCACCAAAAAGACGGGCGTGATGGTAAACAGGGCACTGCTCTTGGGAGATATCTGCGAAAACTCAGGGCACTACTGGTTGGCGATGCAGATCTGGCGCAAGACGATGTATAAGGTGATTGGGCAGGATTGGGACGACTGGTACAATGTGTTTCCAAATCCCGTGTATGTTCGCCTGGAACATGTAACCAACCGATTCGGTGCCATGCGGTTGGGGCGCAAGATGGACGAGCTTTGGAAAAAGCTCAAGCACCCAGAGATGGCTGACAACGAGTATAATGCCGATGACTGGTACAATGAATTGTGGGTGGAGCATTATTACGAGTCCATTCCCGACTGGGATGACACCATCCCCGATGACTGCAACCTCTACGCCTCTTGCTCGTGGATAGACGATATCTACCACAGCAAGGGTGTAGCGTAAGACTAAAAACCTGCGGAATCTTAAAAAAGCAGATTTCGCAGGTTTTATGGTATTTTATTACTATCTTTACACAATAATAAATCTAACTAATATAAATGACCTATGTATATTCTAGTAAGGATGAATAAGATTTATTTAATCGCCACTTTTGCAAGTGCTTTGATGCTTGTTGCAGGCTGCAAGTTACAAGGGAGAAATGCCACATCTGATAATAGTGATGAAATGTCATCAGAAATAGAACAATTGAATGATGTTGATATAGAGATGATAGCTTTATCGGACACTATCGAGAATGCCTTGAAAGATTTGGGAGAGAAACATTCGGCCGAGAAAGACTGGGCTAACCACGCAACTGTATCACCACTCATTCATGACTATCTTGAAAGGAATGGGAATGGGAATTCGAATCCTACTCTGAATGATTTGACACAATTATATGAGCAATTCTTTCATGCTTATGAAAAAATGTTGCCTGGTCCAGGAGGTACAGGAGGAGGAGCCGATACTTTTGTCTATCAAAATGCTGCAGCCGTCCAATGGTTTCATTTAATAGATTATTTCAAGGAAGCTGGCAAGAAAAACAAATCGCTTTCTGACAGTTACCTCAAGGAATACGATATCCTAAAAAACATCTACATGGATATTGACAGCCTTTATATCGACTTAGGAAACGCTAGAGGTAATTATATATATGGTTGGTTTATTAAAGACTTTGCCATAGCAAGACAAACCATTATGGAAGAGGAACTTGGCTATGAAGCAAAGACTCCCTCATGCGAAACCACCTCCAATGACCATCAATGGATTATTACAATACCAACCATCAAACAATGGTACCAACATAGAGAAAACATCTATAATGAAATCAAAACAACTAATCACAAACTCGCAGAGCACTATCATGCAATGACTTTGAAAACCTACGACCTGTTCTGCCATCTAAGATTATGGGATGAGATAGTAGAAAGTAGAGAATGACATCAGTTTCTACAAAAGCGGAAATCATATCACTGCTGAGTGACGTTAATCGAGACGGCATCAGCAATGTGATAGCCTATTTGACAAATAGCAACTATTTTACTGCCCGTTGTTATCACCATCATCGATATACAGGTGGGCTTGCCGACCATTGTCTAAGCGTTTATCATGAGATGAGAGCGATGGCACCAGAGTTATCCGATGAGAGTTGTCGCATAGCGGCATTATTTCACGACCTTTGCACCTCACATTTGGAAGGTTATGATGAGGTCAGCCGCCGTCGTCATGGACAACGTTCTGTAGATATATTGGATGTTTTAGGCTTAGAGCTCCATGAAGAAGAACGAATCGCCATCGCCAACCACATGCATCATGTTCCATCTTCCGAACTCAATGAGACAACTAAGCTATGGCAGGTGCTGCATACTTGTGACAGCAAGAATGCTAATGAGAATAGGATTTAAAAATAGCTGCCAATATCTTTCAATATAGATTTATCGAACAACCAATGCTGCATACCACCCTTGATGTGTTGCACCATTCCTGTACGGAAATTGTAAACATATACAGGACGGATGCGCCAGGGATGATTGTATCTATTCTTCCAATCAAACAAGCAAAACTCCCAATACCTGCCTCTCGGGTTCCACCACTCACCAGTAGTATATCCGTGCTGTTGCGCATAAGCATTTAGCTTGGAAGGATTGCCATATTGGCCAGCATAATAAAACACAGGCGTTAGGGCATAATTAACAATACTGCCCAATGACACCCTACATACAATCATTGAAGGGTTATTGTCACTTAACCTGTAAGGGTCAGTTGCATAAGAACGCGCCACCAAGAAACTAGGTGTGAAATATACGCCTATCCCACCCCAACTGCTCTGACTTGCCTTAAACGTACCATTAGTCCATTTCGATGTATTCTTCAAATAAGTATTCCTATTGGGGCAACTTACAATAGCCTGTGCTGCCGTCAGGTCAGAGCCGTGATACATGGTAATGGCTGGTATAAAAATATCGACTATCGTCCAGATTATACCTTCTACAAGCAATACACCACCATGATAAACAGGATATACCACTATTCTATAGGGCATCCACAAGAGCCATTTGCCTATGCTTTCAGCCCCCTCATCATCAGATGATGGTTGCAGCACCTCGAATAATAGGTCATAGATGCCAAACAGAAAACGAACAATCAGGTTGTAGGCTATGGCGTTTACCAGCCTCAACGGTGTAGTCACAATGTACAACAATATCTTAACAACATTAAGCGTCAACCGGGTGCTGTTTATCAAACTATCTGCTACCCATTTACTCTTGAAAATATAACGCCAAGGTTCCAAAATAAGGTACTGTATCCTGTTCAACAAGAAAAAAGGAAGCATTACTACGAAATGAATGAAATAAAAGAGCCATGAAGCTTTGATGCTGAAATAGTTAATCAGCGTTCTTATAATAATAAGGACTGCCAAACAAAGACCGATTGTTCCTCCAATAACCCCATTGTCAAATATCAAGTAAGTGATAAGAGCGCCAATACCTGTGAAGAAAGCACAGAATATAGCCATCTCCAATAATTGATCCTTGAATATAAGGATAGTAATAACAAGCAATAAACCCAGAATGAATTTAATGATATCCCAAAAACCAGAGAAAAAAGATGACATATCAGGCAACTCAAAGCTCTTTGTTGCTTTTGGCTGCTCCGGCTGCACAGGCTGTGTACTAACAGGATAGAGATATCGCATATAATCTCTCGAAGCATATACAGTTCTGTTACTATGCGACACTGCCGCCCAGTTGTTGGGGGCGTAGCCTATTACATTCAATTTGGTTCCTTTAGATACTGTTGTTACAATACTGGCACTGGTGGTAGGTACTGTCCTAAGATTAAGGTTGGCCGTAGCCTCATATACTGCAATAACTTGCTGACTGTTCCCTTGAGCAAAAGCAATGAATGCAACGCATAGCAACATCATAACAGCCATCAATCGGCTTGCTGTGTTCCTCACGGGATTGAGATGCCTCACATTCATCGTCTTTCAACTTGTTTGAGTGCAAAGATAAAACTTATAGATTATACAATATTACATTGCGACGTTCCCTTCTGTCGTCGTAATAAATATCCAGATAGTGATTCACCATTTTCATTCTAAGAATTTGGCATCTACCATCTTTATCTTTGTCATCACCATGATAAGACATAAACATACCTGCAAGATAGTTTTTCAGATGCTTCTCTCTGATGTAAAAATCCAATTCGTTTTGACTCGGGAAGCTGAAGTTATTGTTTTGCATGTAATGTATATTCATGAGATAACCAATGTGTCTGGCTATTTCCCAGTCAATTGCCTTGCATATTTCTTCGTTTGTATGCGGCTCCCTGACATACTTAGACAACCACAGGGAACTGTTCTGAATATTTCTAAGATTCACCTTTAACCTGGCAAAATCATCCACTTTCTTCTTGTCGATAATGTCTGTTATATCATCTGAAAACAAGCACGAAGTTTGAGGCCACGATAAATTAGTAAAGTGAATATCTGCTGGCACCTTCCCCTTTTCCATTTGTTTGCGAATCTCTATCATTACCTTAAGATTTGCCTCCAAATGCCTTTTCAGATCTTCAAACTCAGAAAAGTAAAGAATCTTCTTGGACACTTCCTCTCTCGCAAGAAGATGCACCTTACTCTGTTCATTCAACAAAAAAGCAAGAACGGTTGCCATAAGAGCCAGAATAGGAGTCACAAAATTTTCGGTATCTTTCTTAAAGACATAGGCCCATAATGCAAACCCAACAATTAAAAGAAACCATAATATGAGTCCCACCCACATCACGCGATAACGAGTTTGGTTAGGTGTTAGTTTGTTGTCATAGTTTAGCTTGTCATCTTGTTTCTCTTTTTCCCAAATCCGCTTCAGCCAACATAGCTCCTCAGTCCTAAACTTGTTTTCCTCTATAAAAGCTTTTTGCAACACATGCCTGCTATCTGCAGCTTTCATTTCAGCATGATACACCTTTATGCTGTTGATGTTTTCACAACTGAACAAATCGTCAAAGTTGTCTTTTGTCTTATCACACCTTATAGGCTCTGCATTCTCAAACAGTTCCTTATCCTGTTCTTTCCCCCTATTATCACCCTGCGACAAACGATACAATTTCCTCAAGAAATAATCATCGTGTGTATCCTCAGCAAAAGTATAATATCTGTTGTCCCCATCATTGAAGTCCTTTCTGTAATCTGCCAGAATTCGCTCTATATCCACCACTTTGATGGTAACGAAGCGCATCAACAATTGCTTGAAATCTGGACGCAGATTATCAGCCTCTTTATAGCACAGGTCTATGAGTGTCAGCAGCATAGCCGTTCTGTGCAACTTAAAGGAATCAATGTCAGGATTAGTGGTTATGGCCTCCTTATGCTTATAATAGGTGTGAGTAACATCGGGCGTAGCCGAAATGGTGATGTCAGACCTTAAGAGGATATAGAAATCCACAAAATCCTCGTACGCTGGATGCTTAGAGTAATAGTCAATAACACTCACTCTTTTTTCATTCAAGAAGCCTTCAAGTGCTTCCATGTTTTTCTCCATTGCAAAACGTGAGTACGACTTGGTCCACCCTATGCTGCTGGCATAGAAGATATCCTTTAAGTTATTCTTTTTTGAATCATCTTTTTTTGAGGCAGTACTGTTGTCAATTCTGTGTTTGCTGATGTATTTCGTCAGCTTCTTTTGTATCTTGCCACCATCTCCTGTAATATCCTTCCCTCCGTCATCGATAACAGTAAACGATGACAACACCACACCATTCTTAGGCATATTCTCTACAATACTCTTGATTGCTCCAGGTCTTAATTCATCGTCTTGGTCAAGGGAAACAGCAATGTCATTTTCCTTTGCAATGCTCAGGAACTGTTTCCTAATACAAAAAGAAGCATAAGCAGAATTGCCGGGCATCTCCGATTGGATATAAATAAGATTGCCCTTTTCTTGGCTGAACCCATAAGATGAGCAAGTCTTCATCAGTTTATTTTCGTGTTTTTTTTGTCTTTCATCTTTTGGAGAATCATCATATAGCATCCAAATGACAGTTCCATCTTTATACAATTTTGCATTTTCAGACACCGAAGCTGCTGCTTTTGAGAATCTTTCTTCAAACTTACTACCCACTGTATAGCTGTTATATATCCTTGTCAAGACGTAAACATCTGCCTTGATTCCACTGTAGGATGAACCAATATTTTGGAGTGCCATTTCAATAACCTTGTTTTATTACGGGTGTGAAGATACAAATAGTTTTTCAGAAACCCTAAACTAAATTTCAGAAAAGATGCTTTTTCATTCACATATTTACACATTTTGAGAAATAAAATAATGACAGCAGAGAAATCAACTTGGATGGAACAAATATCCCAACAGTAAGAGAGTCGAGGGACAAAAAGAAAACAGTCCCAGGGCGTGCCCTGGAACTGTATAACTCACCTCAGCTGCCAACCCCGCAGCAGGGCAAAGTAATCCATGCCGGATGAACCGTTCTCCTGTATGCCCATTGCGGCACCGAGCAAGAGCCAGCGTGCAGGTTGACAGTCTGGAGGGCCTAATGGTTCGTCAGGCACAAGACCTGTCAGACGGCAGACATTGTCTATGTACAACACCGTGTTGTTATGGTCGGTTGGTGGTGCCCAGCGCTTCACAATGTCCCTCACGGTATCCAGTCGATAGCGCTTGTAGTACGTCTCGGTTAGCAGCACGAAGGCAGCTCGCCACCCCCACTCCAACGATTCAAACTGGCAGAAATCAGGGTCGGTCTGCACCGCAGCCAAGCCTTGCCAGACGCTGGCACCCCTGCGGATATTCAAAGGATTGTTATTCCTTATTCCTCTTGGTATCATCATTCAAATTCTCATTATAAATTACTAATTTTACGTTATTTATTCCGCTTCTTCTTGTTCACATTAAGGGGCGTGCTCAAGGGAAAAGCGATGCTGTAGGCAGCGTCGAGGGCACGGAGATTGACTTGCTGTATCTTGAGACCCAGTCTTACCTGTACCAGCGCGCGAAGAAACTCGCGGTGTTTACGGGGAGAAAGCTGCGGCGGAGGCAAGATGTCCCAACCATATACGGGCTCGTCATCGTCGTTGTTGGCTTTGAAACACACCTCCCAGATGAAGTCGTCGGTAGCCTCTAATCCAAACCATGACTGACATATACGGCGGATGCAATAGCGCTTGTATTGCCCTGCGAGGAGCAGCCTCGTGCGCTCTAGCTGTAGCCAGAGCTGCACGAAACAAGCTTGTGTATTTTCAATGGTAATCATATCATGCAAAAAGCTTAATGACCTTCATGACTAATGACCTTAATGACATACCTCCTGCACCTTGCGGTAACGGCCAGTCTCTGTCTGGACAATCAGCCCCTGCTTCTTCCAGTTCTTCAGCATCATACGCACCTGGTTGCGAGAAACATCGCCACCTTTCAGACTGATGCTGTGCTGCAGGGCACCCTCGAAGCCGAAGTCCACGTCCAAACGGGCAAAGATAGAGTCGTTCTTACCGATGCGCTGACGGTCGGCAGCGTTGACATAGTTGCGACTGCTGAAGGCATTCTCTATTCGTTCACGGAAGAAATAGAGTGCAGTATCTATCAGGTAGTCGGCCACCACGTCGTAAGCCTCTAGCAGCTGTGGTGTCTGCGCCTTCTGCAGCTGCTCCTTCCACACGTGGGGCTTCGTTTTCAACAGTTTCTCAGCACCTTGATAGCCATGCTTTTGGATAAGCGTCTCGCACACCTTGCAGAGCATCAGGCAGCAGATCATTCGCTGGGTCGTCACGCACACGCGGAATCGCTGGCGTGCCCTCACCTTGTCGTCGCTCTTAAGGCTCTCCAAGCGCACGTTCTCTACCCACTCACGGCCTTTTGCCTCCAGCTTGTTCAGCGTCACCTCCCCCTGCATCAAAGGCAACAGATGCGCCACCTGCTGTATGCGTTCAGCCTGACGATCGGTCAGCACATACGGTGTAACCTCCAACGGCATGTAGGTATTGTCTGGCGTCTTGGCAACGGCTATGCGGCTCTGGAATCCGTCGGTGTAATTGTTCACCACGCGATAGAGAGCATCGGGTGTGCCGCACATCGTGATGTTCCACAGCAGGCGCTCTATATGTACGTTTACCGCTTCGGCACTGCGTGCCTCACGATAGTAGCGTGATCCGTCATAGCTTTGGCGCACCATCACCGAGAAATCATTCACAGACGACTTCCACTGCTTGGCCACTGTGTCGGCCTCGGGGGTGAAAGAGAAGGCGTGTTTCTCGTCCGTATTCGCCAGTCGTTCAGCTATGTTGGCCACCGTGTTGTTCAGTGTCAGCAGGCGCACCGGCAGCTTGGGCTCTACGGGCTGCTCCTTCTTGTTCTTGTTTGCCAACATCTTGGCACGCCACTCATCTTCCTGGTCCTGATATATCTTTTCCTGCTGCATCAGTTCGGCTGTCCAGGCATCCACCACAGGGTCTATCTTGCCCTTGCCGCTGCCAAAGTCACCGACTATGTAAGCGATGAGGTTCAGCGTGTTCTTCACACCGTGAACGTCCAGCTTCACGCCTGTAGCCAGCATACCAATTACCGGACAGATGGCCGTCACCACCGGCATCATGAGGTTGGGACCCACCGCGTCAATCGACTCCTTCACCCCTTGTGGCATCCTGAGCAGCTGCGGTAGGGGCATTTCTTCCAGCGGGTCGCTGTCAGCCTCATCGTCTGCCACAACGCCCGCACGCTTCAGCGCCGCCTGCATGCGCTTGGGTGTGTTGTGCAGGAAATCAAATTTCTGTGCATCCTGCACGGTCTTTGTCACATTCTCCTGACGTTCCTCTATGATCTCTTTTACAAAAGGTGTCTCGCGCAAGATGCGCTCTATCAGCGAGGCGTCATTGTCAGTGATGTAACGCAGCTGGTCGGCAAGTGTCAGTGATGTCCTGTGCCTGTCGCCTGCCTTCACCTTCTTGTCCTCCAGCCATTCGTTGATAATGGTGGAATAAGGTATGCCGTGATAGGTCAGTTGGGCTGTTGGAGGGTTTAGAGTCTTTTCTGCAGTATGATTACCTGCTGGGCTATCCTGTTTCAGCGGTCTGCCGTCAACATCCAGCCCACGGTTCAGGTAAGCTTCCCTGCGTTCAGCCAGTTCCTCGTCGCTCAGCTGCTCCAGCCAATGGGCAGAGCGGTAGATTTCCTCGTCCTTGCCCGTCAAGTAGATGAACCTTTCCGGCGTGATGCAGGATACGTCATAGGGTACATCCAGCTCCTGACAGAAGGCTTTCTGTGCCTCCTCGATGGTCATTCCCTTGGGAATTCTGATATAGATGTGCACCTTCTTGCGGGCGGAATACTCCATGCGCAGCATCTGGTCGTACCAGTCGCCATCTGGGTCTTCGTTCAGTTCAAAAGCACGCTGTATAGCCATGTCCACCAGTTCCTTGTCATCCACATCCACGCAGGTCATGAAGGTGAATGTATCGGGGATGATGTCGGCCTGCGCACGGTGGTTGTTGCGGAAGGCGCTGTAGTGCGGACAGATAAACGGCAACCAGTCTTTCAGCTTCTCGTTACCACCTCTTATGTCGGCCACTTTCTTTCTCAGCCAGTCCTCGGAGAGCAGCCCGTCCAGCTGCTCCGAAGTCCAGGACTCTGCATATCCACGGTTGTCCTTGCTCTGGTCACCCGTGTTTTTCGAGTTTACTGCAATCATTTGTTTCATATTGCCTTGCCTCCTTGCTTAGTTGTTAAGTGTCACAAACATTCCCGCCTTGGTGGCTTCATCCACCAGCAGCCTGTAAAATTCGTACCGCTGCTCTGAGGGCAGTGTAAAAATGTAGCGGTCGTAGCCGTCGGTCCCATACGACACCGAGCTGTGCGGCAGCTTCAGTGCCGGCTTGAGCTTCTTGCGTGGCCTGCGGGTGAAGTCGAAGGTTCCGTTACTCAGCAGCTGACCGTACCCTCTGCCGTGAAACGGCTGTACCAGTCCTGCACGCGGATTCGTGGGTAATACCTGCACGTAATCCATTCCTGTCTCTGTCTTGCTGACGTCCATTATGGCGTCCAGCGTCAAATTCTTGTTCATAAAAATGAGTTGTTTTGCGAGTTTTCGGGAGGAGCGAAGTAGTTAGTTGAGCTCATTTAAACCGGTACCCTTCCCTCACTCTGCCTTCAACCCAGGTTAATAATTCCCTATAAATGTCATAATTCATTTTTTTAAGTTCGACGCAGCAAAGGTATTGGGTATTTCAGATGGGTAAAAAGAATTTGTTTTACCCAAATGTTAAATTCTGAATTTGAGTCACTATTTGCCTTAATTTGACGAGAAAATCATGCCGTGCCAGTCCCATACTGAGGTATTTCCTGTACGGACTGTCTTGCGTTGTCTGCTCCAGCAACGCATTGAATTTGCGGTCGCTACGCTGCTCATACACGCCCAGTTCGCGCAACACTCCTATCAGGCGCATCACGCTATACTTGTTGAAAACCTTGCATTTTCTGGGTTTTCTTTCTGGCTTGAGCAGCTCAATGAATTCGGCTGTAGATAATACCTGCTCCCAGATATCATCCACGACATTCTTGTATTGGTGGGTAACAAACGGTTTGATACGCTGCACATACGCCCGCATCTCGTCTATATCAAAACCTACCTGGTCAGTTTCATTATCATCCACGATTAGTCGTAAACGACCTTCGCAGGCAGCCTTATATAATAGCTTTACGTTAAAGTTTTCGGGAGTCACTTGGATCTCTTTCTTCATCCGCTTATGTTATTGCGAGAAGAGATCCTAATTACATTCGGACTTATCCTGTGAGATTTCTCACTCTACTCAAATTAAAGGTTTACAGACATCTCCCAGTCTGCTAAGGCTTTTCCGAGTTAAGAAATCTAAGTCAACATAGATACAAAACAAGCCTTGTATACCAAAACAGGAATATAGGCTTGTTAGTCAGCACGAAGGTACGGTTATTTTTGACACAGTAGCTATAAAAGTTCAAGCATTTTTTCACAAAGCAATGGGTTTAACATTTGAATACAATGCGGTCACTAAGGTCATTGGTCATGAAGGTCATTAAGGATTCTGAAAGAGATGGGGTGTTTTTTAGAGCCATAATAATTAATATAAATATTTATTATTATAGGCGATCTTTCACCCTTCCGGATGCTTAATGACTAATGACCTTAACGACCTTTCTGACCACAATCATGAAAAAATAATCACAAAAAAAATAACGAGAAAATTCGAAAACCGCAAAGCCAATGACATACCTTCGCAGCGTCGAATTGAGAGAGAAAAAACAGCGCGCTAGTTAAAGAAAAAAATCTCCCTAGTTAGGCAGCAAGAAAATTAACGTTTAACCCCTTAAAAACAAATTGGATTATGGGACTTAAAGTAAGAGCGAAAGAACAACTGATTAAAGTTGGCAAGTATGCGGAAACCTACCGCTACGTGATGATGCCGGAACTCTACACGGCACTGAGTCAGGAAAAGGTGATCAAGGAGGCAGCCCTCCGCAGCGGTGTAAGCCGAGGTGTGATGCAGGCCTGCTGGGATGCGGCTGGCGAAGTAATCAAGGCATGGGCCACCGAAGGCCACTCTGTGGCACTGCCTGGTCTGGGCACCATGCGATTCGGACTGCGTGCCAAGTCGGTGGCTAATGTCAACGACGTGAAGAGCAGTCTGATCTCTACCCGCCGCATCATCTTCACCCCTGACATGGACCTGAAGAACGAACTGGCTTCAACCGCCATCAACATCACCTGCTTCGACAGGGACGGCAAGGAGGTGAAGCGTGTGACTTCAACCGACAGCGGCACCGTAGAGGATCCAGAACTGGAGAGCAACGAGAGCACGGAGAACGGCGGCACCCAGAATGGCAGTTCTAACTCTGGCACCAACACTGGTGGCAACGGCGGTAACGGCGGTAACGGCGGCAATGGCGGCAATGGTGGTGACGATATGCAAATCTAAATGATAATTGATAATTATCCTAATCTTAACTATGAAAAATAAAGACTTTTGGAAATCGGTGCTCAAACTGGGAATATCAATTCTCACAGCTGCCCTGACAGCAATAAGCACAACATCGTGTATGGGACACGGGCCGATATTTATCTAAAACGCGTCCTCTTGCCTCTCTAAATCTGAGCAGGCAACAATAAAAAGACAACCCGATAAGCTTCACTGTAAGTTTATCGGGTTTCTTTTTTATTGCATCCGATAAACATTATACCAACGATCATCCACACTTCACAGTTTCATCAAAAGTGTCAAACTATTTCGATGGAGACAGCGCAAAGGTATTCAAGGCCAATAAAACTGGAAAGATTTTGATTACACATTTTGTGTTACACGTTTTGTGTAATCATAATTAAAGGCCATATTTGCAAGCGTAATCAGTTATATAAAGCTATGGGAAATCCTTTTATCATCAAGTCATATAAGCCTAAGGATAGCGACACCATGTATATTCAACAGTTTATTATAATTCTTTGCTTGGCGTATAAATAGTTGCACTTTCTTGGCAGTGTATACTACTTATCTACGCCATCAACTTCAGAATGCTTCTGTTTATAATTTCTTACTCTGTCTCGGTTCAGATGCTCCTCAATCTTACTGCTACAATATTTACGCAACTTATGACAGAAGTATAAGAAGAGGATAGTAAGGATGATGCTCAATGATGGAGATACTGTCATTACAAAGAGCAGGGAATCATAACAGCCATGAGCCAAAACTGGGGCGAGAAGGGTCAGAGTCATATAATATAATTTGTCCACCTTGCTATACTTGGCCAGCGAATAGTAATAACCCATCAAAACACCGAAAAAGAAATGTCCAGGCACAGCAAAAAGAGACCTTGATATGCCCACACCTATGATGTCAGGGTAGTTGGCAAATAAATAAAACACATTCTCCAAAGCAGCAAAGCCCAAAGACACACATACGGCATAAACGATACCATCCATATGCTCATCAAAATAAGAACAACTACGCAAAAAGAACCACAATATGATTAACTTGGCCGTTTCTTCTGGCAAAGCAGCAAGATAGAAAGCGCGTGCAATTGCGTCAAACACAGATTGTCCTGCTGAAGCATCCACGCCGGCTACTGAAAAAGGCATTGTAAATGCCAGTGATAAAAAAGTAGCCCCTATTCCACAGACAAAAGCAAGCAGCATCTGAGATGCAGGTTCTCGTTGGTACCTATCTTTCTTGTAGATATAATATAGCAACACTGCCACAGGCAACAGGGCTACAAACAATATAAATATAAAGGTAGGCATAATCTTTGCTATTTTCTTGCAAAGATAAACTTTTTTGCACAAAAAGTCTTGCTTTTAATATAAAAACGCTATCTTTATGGAATTAATTAAGGTAACGATATGTTCAAAGTCTTTATATCCGAAAAGAACTTGAAGAAGGTGATTCAAGAAGAAGGTGCGAAGCCAGAAGCCTCGCGCTCCTACCTATTTAAGATTCTAAAGGCTTTGAAGAAACCGTATGTCACACAAGAAAGTGCTGATTTGTCGTGGATAGAGGACATTAAGAACAATTTTGGCATTACGCCAGATGTCAGTAAGTCTGACTATATCAAGAACATTCAGGCCAAGCCAGAAACAGTTCTTCAGCATCCATCTTCACTCTTTATCCTTGACATCCCATTAGTAGAGGCTGCAGTAATACGAAAGAAATATGGCGTGATGTGTGTCTGTGGCGACAATATGAATGCAGCATTACTCATTGATGTCAACGACGAACACACTATCTGCGAGGGCGAAACTTTAGGAAACGGGTGGTCAACCGTATTAAAAAGCATCACAAAGCAGCCCTCGAATGGTTTGTTGCTAATCGACCGTTATCTATTTTCGGCATATAATCCCAAAGCAGGCAATGGCATAGACAATGTAAAGAGTATCCTTGATGCCCTGCTCCCTCAAGAATTTGGCGATAAATATCACGTGACTATTATCTTCGACAGCGATAGTATCCACGCAAGATACACCTTCAACAGCATTGTCTCTTCACTTGACAAAGTCATAGAGTCGTTGTATCGCAACTACCCCATCCAACTGGAAGTAGTTGGCATCACACCAGATTGTGAGATTTACAATAGCCTGCACAATCGACGCATTGTGTCTAACTATTATATAATAAAGGTGGAGCATAAGCTGGCTGCCTTCGACAAGAACAGAAGCACAGCTTTGCAAACCATCACACCTCAGTCGCTCTTTACGATTGACAGCCTCAATAATCACTCATCACCGCCTCTGAAAGCTATTGAGCATACCATTGCTTCTGTACGCAAATTCTCCAGAAGCGTACCCAAGCATATCTCCAGCAACATCTATTGTTATGCCATTAATGGCAAACGATTGTTAGAGTGTGGGGGGATAAAGAATAGGCTGTTAAAGTGAGAGATAATACTGCAGGTCACGCCCATTACAAACTAAAAGTCAAGTTTAATGAGCTTGAAAAAGAGAAAGAACAAAAGTATGACGTACCAAATATAGCTCGTTTAGTGAATGAAACTATGACGAAAAGGAAGAATCATAAAATAAAGAAAGATGGTGAAAAGAAAGGGGATATGGGGAAGACAAATAGTAGTGAAATATGACAAAAGAAGAATTACAGAAAATAATAGCAATAGACGAAGGGTTTCGCATTGAGCTCACCACGTCAAAAGGTGATATGGATAAATTCCAGGAGGCAATCTGTGCCTTTGCGAACGACATGCCTGGCTCAAGAAAGAAGGGCTATCTGCTGATTGGCGTTTATGACGATGGTAGGATAAGTGGCATGAAGGTTGACGATGCATTGATGAAACGTATCAGCGGTATTCGCTCTGACGGCAATATCCTGCCTCTGCCTGTAATGACTACGGAAAAAGTGCAGACAGATGAAGGTGATGTGTTGGTTGTGGAAGTGACGCCATCGTTTGACACGCCAGTACGTTATCGAGGCAGGACGTTCATTCGTATTGGCCCTCGCCGTGACATTGCCAGTGCAGAGGAAGAGAGAATCCTTGCAGAACGATGTGCCGCAAGTCTGCCAACGTTCGACACAAGACCTT
>OMSH01000039.1 GCA_900313715.1 uncultured Prevotellaceae bacterium | reverse complement strand
GGAAGCAGGAATGGGATGTTGCTTGAACCAAGTGCCGTTGGCATACTCGAAGAAATCGTCCTGCGGACGAACAGAATTATCGATGTGAGAAAGAATGGGGTCGATCGGCTCCTGTTTCTTAGTACATGCTGTCATGACTATCAATGAACCGATAGCCATACTTGAAACGGTTTTCATCCAAATACTTTTCATTGCCTTATAATAATTATTCAACTAAATATTCTTGTTTTACAAAGCCTCGCGGAATATCTCACCTACGGTAGGATGTGGGAACACAATGCGCTTCCATTCCTCACGCTTGAGTTGCAACTCTATTGCCATTCCTGCCAGGGTGATAATCTCAGAAGCTGGATTTCCCAGCACATGGGCACCCAATAGCGTATCATCATCGGCAAAGAGGAGTTTGCAAATGCCATTCACGCCTTCGTTCTCAGCCACAAAGCGACCAGAGAATGCCATTGGCAGCTTCACCACTTGATATGACCGACCACTTTGCTGCAAAGCCTCTTCCGTCATGCCCACGCCAGCCACTTCAGGCACGGTATATACCACACCTGGAATCGCCCGATAACTCATCGCATCCTGCTTGCCAAGAATAGTGTTTACAGCCACCTCTGCCTCTCTCACAGCCGTATGCGCTAAGAGTGAGAAGCCTGTCAGATCGCCGCACACATAAACAGCAGGCACTGATGTCTGCATCTTTTCGTTCACCACGATACGTCCCCGCTCGTCGGTCTGCAGGTGTAGGTTCTCCAAGCCAAAACCTCTGGTAACAGGTCTTCTGCCCACACTCATCAACAGTTTGTCGGCTTCCACAGATGCTATACCACCATCTTTTTCAAAGAAGACCTTAGTAACCAATCCTTCTTCATAAGATACCGATGTTACCTTCGAACTCAGGTGGAACGTCACCCCTTTCTTGGCATATTCAGCACGCAACAGAGACGCGATCTCTTTGTCCAGGCCACCCAAGATCTCATCCATCATCTCTATCACTGTTACCTTCACGCCCAAGCTATTGAAGAAAGATGCAAACTCCATGCCTATCACGCCACCTCCAATGATGGTCAACGACTGAGGCAGCTCTTTGTTGTCCAAGGCATCACGGTGTGTCCAATAAGGTGTCTTATCTATGCCGGGTATTGGAGGGATGAACGTGTCAGAGCCAGTGCAAATAATAAGATGCTCACATTCATACACCTCTTCGCCACAGCGTACATGCCGGGCATCTTCGATAAAGGCTTCACCACTGACTATCTGTACCTGATGTTGTGTAAGTTTAGCCTTCACGCCCAGTACCAGTTTGCGCACCACCTTTTGCTTGCGGGCAATAATCTTGGGTAAGTCAAAGCTCACTTCACTTGTACTCACGGCATATTTAGAAGCGTGCGCGGCATTATCGTATGTCTTGGCAGAGTAAAGCAGGGTCTTGGTAGGAATACAACCCTCGTTCAGGCAAACGCCACCCAGACTGTTCTTCTCAAACAGCACCACACTCAAACCTGCCTTACCAGCTGCTTCCGCAGCAGTATAGCCTGCAGGACCACCGCCTATAATCGCTACATTATAACTCATATCATCCTTTTTTTATTGATTACCTCTATAAATTCTTCTTCTTTCACAGGCATCAAGGCTTCTGTATTGTTGCCATGATGTACCAATACACAACGCATCAGTCCCACGCCAAACAACCTTATCTGATAAACACGTTCCACCGCCGTAACCTCGTGCAGTGAAATGCTCTTGCCCTTCATAAACCTGCCATAATACAGCACCAAATGGCCATCGGAGGTCAGCGTATAAGTAGTATGTATCAGCTTTTCAATGCCCAACACCAACAAGATGACCATCAACACAGCCAGCACGATATGCTTGTCCCACAACGCCCATATTGCCACTCCTGTAACCAACAAGAGGAACAAATATTGTCCAATTGCGATGCGAGCATGAAAAATTCTATTCATCTTTGTTTGATTTTGCCGCTAAGTTACGTATTTTTGTGCAAACAAAGAAATATAAACCAATATGATTTATAAGTACGATTTCCTGATTATCGGAGCGGGTGTGGCTGGTATGAGCTATGCCCTTAAAATTGCACGAGCTAAAAAAGGCAAGGTATGTATTATCTGCAAGACTACGTTGGATGAGGCCAATACCAAGTATGCTCAAGGTGGTGT
>OMSH01000074.1 GCA_900313715.1 uncultured Prevotellaceae bacterium | reverse complement strand
TTTTATATTAACCAAAACAAAAGTATAGTATGGTAACATAATAAATATAATCTAATTGTAATATTAGTTCTGTGTTAATGCTTTTTTAACTTCAAAGAGCAAACGAATATGATTTGAATTGCTTACCTTCGTAACATAGATGATAAGATATGAAGATTCTGATAATAGATGACGATATAGCCTTGTGTGCTCTTGTGAAGAGGCATCTAGAGAAAAACGGTGACGATTGCGAATGCCTGTATGAATTGGAGAATGTCAGTACGCGAGTCAAAGAGATACAGCCTGACATCATCTTGTTAGACATCGGCTTTGAAGGTGCTGATGGCGTTTGGTCACTGCCAACCATCGAAAATGCTGCTCCATTTGCCTCCATCATTTTTATTACCTCCCATACCGAGAGCGCTGAAATGGTACGAGCGCTCAAAGCTGGTGGCAACTATTATGTAAAAAAGCCCTTGCAGATGGATGAGTTATCGGCTATCATCAACAGTCAAAAACGCAATTTAATCGCAGGTAATCCTACTCTCAAAATAGGCACCTTCGAATTTAATCGTAAAAATCAGACGTTGAGCGATGGTAAGCAGACATTGCAGCTTACTGCCCTTGAGAGCCGATTGCTCAATCTCTTGGCTATGAACCGAGACAATGCGGTGACGAGAACAGAGATATATCAACACCTATGGAGAGGTGATGATAGTACAGCAGCCAGTCTTAACAATTTGGTATGTCATATAAGGGAGTTCTTTACACCTGAGAGTGGTGTAGAGATTGAGACTATTTGGGGTATAGGATATAAACTGACAGTAAAAGAATGAAGAAGTATTATATCATAGCGTTGGTGGCGATAGCTGCAATCCTGGTATTGCTGATAGGCAACATCAAGGGGAGGTATGATGGTTATGTACAGGAGGTATCTGAGGCCATCGATAAAGCCTATGGTTATGCAGAGCTTATAGAAAGACAAATTAGGGGGAGGATTCCCAACCCTGATAGTGGGAGGCCTGTGATTTCTTACGATGTGGAAACTACTCCAAAGCAGTGGGTTGACAGTATGCTTAGTTTACCCAAAGTAAAGAATGGCAACTATGTCATTTATGCGGTTGATGGCAGGGAAGCGAAGGCAAAAGGGATAGCCAAATCCGACAGTGAGGTTTCTGCTCTCTATTGGCACGACAGGTATATTGACCTAGGATTCTTTATCAACTTGCCAATACTGGATAGCATCTTTAGTTCACACATGAATATGGATGTGCCCCACCGATATATCTTATCGGATAAAGAAAAGCAGGTGATTGATTCCTGTGGGGATTTCTCTTTCAAACAAGCAAACTATCAGCGCAATTATCAGATAGGTTTGAAGGGCAGGCAGTTCTTGCAGATGGAAGCCCTAATATCTTTCAAAAAGTTTGCTAAAAAAGAGGTATTCCCTCTGTTGATGAGCTTTATGCTGATGTTGCTGGCTCTGGGATGCGTTTTGATGCAACTCACCGTCATCCGCAAGAAAGAGCAGGCATTGATGCAAAGAGAAGCTGCAACAGGTGGCATTATTCACGATTTAAAAGGACCTGTCACTACTGCTATCTCAATTATGGAGAGCCTAAAAGATACGGAGAAAGATGGGGTCATGAAAGATATCGAAAGTCATAATGCTATAATGCTTAAGCATGTGCAACATGAGATTGAAACACTGGGTAACACTATTCGTGAGGAACGAATGCACATCATCGTAAACCGAAAGCCTACTGATATAGCCTTATTGGCAGAAACGGTGAAACAGGAGGTAGATATGGTGTATCAAGCCAAGCAACATTTCATCAGCATTGATAACCAATTGCCTCAAGACTTGAAACCAGAGGTAGATGCAGATAAGGTGGAACGTATTCTTCGCAACTTAGTAGAAAATGCTGTAAAATATGCTGATGCAGGGGTTGAGGTGCAGATACGACTAGCATTACAAAACAATGTACCTGTAGTAATGGTGCAGGATAATGGCTGGGGCATTGCTCCAAAACATATCAAAAAGATTTTCAAACCCTATTATAGAATTGAGCAACCAGTAGGTCGTCATCGTAATGGACACGGAATGGGACTCACGAATTCCATGCACCTTGTTCGCGCCCATGGTGGTAAAATGTGGGTACAAAGCGAACTGGGCAAAGGTAGTACCTTTAGCTTTTCATTGCCCCAAACATGAGAAGCTGTTCACCTATCACTTCCTCTCATCGTACGGATAATCACCACACCATTGGCACCACGGGCACCATAGCCACTGCCATCACGGTCAACAGAGACCTCAGCCACATCTTCTATGGCAAGAAAGTCTTCAATATCATTTCCATTATCG
>OMSH01000127.1 GCA_900313715.1 uncultured Prevotellaceae bacterium | reverse complement strand
TGATCTTTGTCAACACCTTCGATGGTTAGTTTCCTTACGTCGTCGTTAATCTCGACATGAAGTACACGATTAGCTTTCTCTTCCATATTCTTAATGTTTTGGTTTCTCTGCTGCAAAAATACAATTAATTATCCAACATGATTAACAATACCAGCCAGCTTCAGGCAAGTGTTAAACTGGAGAGCATCGATATATAGGCGATATAGTCCCACCAGTCACATCTTTCAGCTCATCCTCATTGAGCTCCTGGCGCATCACTACCTGCTGATCTTTGTCAACACCTTCGATGGTTAGTTTCCTTACATCGTCGTTAATCTCGACATGAAGGACATGTTTAGCATTCTTTTCCATACTTATATGTTTTGGTTTCTCTGCTGCAAAAATACAATTAATAATCCAACATGATTAAACAATTATGAAAAAAAAGTACAATGATATAGAATAATTACTATTTTTGCAAAAAACAATTTATGTAATTCATATGAAAAAGTTCTTTCTATTGGTAATAACAATGGCGGTGGCTGGACTGATGCAGGCGCAGGCTCCGCAACAGGATGCTGATGTAAAGCTCGCTGAAATGAAGGGCTTGCAGCAGAAAGCGTATGTGTATCGCTCGATGGAAATGGGTGACCTGACACAGGAAAATGGTCACTTGAATGGTTTTACTCCTTTCTATTTGGTGTATCCCGATAAAAAAGTGGACGAGGCGCAGGCAATGGATCTGATAAAAGAGCTGGGTATTGATAAGCAGCTGGAGCAATTCAATATCAGCTTTGGCGTAGTTAATCCGGTAGGCGATACTTATAATAACGACATTGACTTGAAAGCTTATGAGACAATGCTGGATAGCTTGCGCACCTTCGCTAACTTGAAAATCATAGGCATAGGCAATGGTGCCACTTTCGTAAACCAAGTGGTAGCCAATCATGCTGGAGAGTTGGCTGGCATCGTAAGCATCAACGGCAAAGCTGGCAAAGTCGCTGCTAATGCGGCTCCGGTGCCTGCTTTTATCGTGGGCAAGAATGCAGCCAATATCGCTAAGCCTTATATTGCTAACAATAAGGCAGTGTTGACGGGCAAGGAGAAGCAGATGCAGATCTACACCAATGCAGAAGAACCTTTGCTGCGCGTGGTGGTGAGCAATACTGCTACACAGACATTGGGCGAGATTTTCAAGGATGCCTGGGATACTTTGCTGAAGAAGAATTACCGTTTCAATAACTACCGCCATACTTGGTATGAGGGACAAAAGCACGGGCAGTATGGTGTGTATGAACTCGAGCCGTTCTTGAACTTGGACGACTTGAAGGTGAAGCGTAACATCGTGGTAAACGAGGAACGTAACGGACAAACCAAGACCTTGTGGTATGAATATATTCCTGAGGGCGTGATGAGTGCTGAGAAGGGGACTGTGCCCTTGGTTCTGTTGCTGCATGGAAATAATAACGATCCTCGTACGCAGGCTGATACATCGGGCTGGATACAGTTGGCTGCCAAAGAGAAAATATTCGTGGCTGAGTTGGAGTGGCAAGGCAAGCCTGGTTATGCGGCGATGGGACATGACGGTATTGAGAACACAGTGTATATGATTCTGCAGAAGTATCCACAGTTGGATCCAAGTCGCATCTATACCGAAGGCTTGTCGGCTGGTGCTATGACCTCAAGTGCATTGGGTGTCAAGAAATCTCATCTTTTTGCTGCTATCGGTGCCATGAGCGGTGGTATCTTTCCTGGTAATGTGTTATTAGGTATTGGCGGCAATGCCCTTATGAATGAGGCTGTCCAGAAGCGTGGCGCAGTGGAAACGGCCTATGTTTGTGTGGCTGGTACTGATGATATGGTGGTACGCTATCCAAAGGGTAACGACTGGAAGAACAATAGCATAGTGTATGCTTGGCAGGTCTATGAGACCATGAACGGCATGGATGTTGTGGAGGACTACGACTTCGGTAGGAACGAGGCTTTCGGACAGGCTGTTTCCAACCCCGAAACCATCAAGACCAACAAAGGGGAGGGTATCACAATGGAGATAGGCTATCTCAACAAGGGCAACGTGCCATTGATGAAGCTGGTGGCTGTGATGCACTACGGGCACTGGAATTTTGTGCCAGCTGCCGAGCAGATGTGGGAGCATTTCAAACACTTCTCTCGGGACGTGAAGACCAAGAAACTGATTTATCATCCTTAAAATACCTGTTTGACTATGAATAAAATGAAACTTTTGGCACTTGCCTTGACGGGTGCAATGATGATGGGTTGTGGCTCGATGGGAACCATGACGGGTACAAATGGCGGAACAACAACTACCAGTTCAGAAGGCTCAGGATCCTTAGGTGGCATCTTGGACATCCTGGGCAATCCTAATACAATAGGCAATGTCATATCAAGTGTTATTGGCACCAACAAACTGACACAGGCACAACTGATCGGTAAGTGGAATTACTATGGTCCTGGTGTGGCATTTACCTCTGAGAAGGCATTGGCCAATGCTGGAGGCGAGGTGGTGGCTGCGCAAATTAAGGAGAAACTGCTGCCTACGTATAAAGCCCTGGGCTTGGCAGCATCAAATACGGTCTTTACCTATAATGAGGACAAGACTTTTTCTGCCAACATCAAGGGTATTCCTTTAAGCGGTACTTACTCTTATGACGAGAACTCCGGCAAGATAACCTACAAAACATTGTTGCTGAGTTTCAACGGCTATGCCAAGCGCAATGCCAACGGAATTGCCATCCTTTTTGAAGCAAAGCAGTTGCTGAAGGTGTTGCAAACCATTACGGCGCTGAGCGGTAACCAAACGCTGGAGGTGATTGGCGAGGTAAGCAAACAGTATGACAACCTGCGATTGGGCTTCGATGTGACAAAGTAGGCTGCCTACTGATGTGTTAAAGTGTGAGTGATTGTTTGGCTTGTTTTTGTCCATAACTCGTGGTGTGGAACGATGCAGTTGGCTTGTGTCTCTTGGATAAACAGCGGATCATGATAAAAAACATTTATATCTCTCTCTTTACCCAAGAGAGAGGTAGTGTTTAAATAAATATTTGACGGCTTATGTATCATTATTCGAATATAATGATTAACTTTGCGCCAAATATTGCTTTACATAGTATTTATGATTGGTGTTATTCTTGCCGCTGGAATGGCGAAACGGTTGCGCCCACTGACAGACGAGTGTCCTAAGTGTTTGCTGAAAGTCGGACAGCGTACTCTTTTGCAGCGTACGGTAGATGCTGTCGTAGAAGCCGGTATCAATGAACTGGTAGTGGTTACAGGCTATAGGAATAGCATGATTGAGGACTTTTTGAAAACCAACTATCCGTCTCTTACCATTCATTTTATTGATAATCCTGATTATGCTCACAATAACAATATCTTCTCTTTATGGTTGACGAGACCTTATACTGAAGGGAAGGATTTCTTGCTGCTTGACAGCGACATCCTTTTTGATCCAGCTATAATTCCTGCTGTTATAGAAAAGAATGGGAGCGTGTTGGCACTGAACCGTCATGAGCTGGGTGAAGAGGAAATAAAGGTAATTGTGGATGACGAGGGATGTGTGAAGGAAATCAGTAAAGTATGCTCTATCCAAGAAGCCATAGGTGAGAGTGTCGGCATTGAGAAAATAACTGCTGATTATAGTAAGTCCCTTTTTCTGGAATTGCAAAACATGATTGTAGTCGAAGGCCTTATTGATGTTTTCTATGAAAAAGCTTTCGAACGCTTGATCCCGCAAGGACATACCTTCAAGATAGTAGATACAACAGATTTCTTTTCGATAGAACTTGATACGGTAGAGGATTTTGAAAATGCTAAGAAGCTGATACCAGCTAACCTATATTGACTTAAACTATATTGAAATGAATTTTTTAGATAGAAACGAATTCAACTTTGAACCGAGCCAGAAAGTGGTAGAGGCTATTAAGAACTTCGACCCTAAGACGCTTTGTTTTTACACCCGAATATATGACCAGGGTAAGAAAAGCGTTATCTCTGTTCGACTGAGTGAAATTTATGGCGTGCCTGAGGAGCAGGTCTTGCTAACTTATGGCGGCGAGGATATGTTGAAAAATGCCATTCATTATTTCTTGATGGTGGGTGATAATAAGACCATCTTGATACCAGAGTTTTCTTGGTGGTATTATAATCGTGTAGCCAGCGAATGTGGTGGTGACTTTGTGATGTATCCATTGCATGAAATTGAAGATACTTTCTCTTACGATGTTGATGAGGTGATTGAATACACCAACCGAGTGCATCCACGCATGTTGCTCTTGGCTTCTCCAAACAATCCAACTGGCAATGGACTTATGCCTGATGAAATAGGCCGTATTATGGAAAATATCCCAAGCGATACAATGGTGCTCATTGATGAGGCTTATGCGAGCTTTATTTCAACAGATACTAACTATATTGCTCCATTGGTGAACAATTATAATAATTTGATAATTTCAAGGACATTATCAAAGTTCTATGGGTTGCCAGGGTTGCGAGTGGGTTTCGGATTTATAGGCAAAGGACATGATCAGTTTATCAGTTATGTTAACAAGTATTTGGGCTATAACAGATTTTCTGAGGCTGTAGCATTAGCTGCTTTGGATAGTGATGAACATTACCGTAAGGTGGCAGATGACATGGAATGGGGGCGTCAACTGTATAAGCGAGAGCTTGGTAACCTGCCAGGTTTCAAGGTGTATAAGTCTGTTGCTAATTTTATCTTAATCAAGTATCCGGTAGAGATAAAAGAAGAACTGAAAAAGGCATTGGATATTCAAGATTATAAAATTAAGTTCATGGCAGATAAAGGCTTGGAGTCATGTCTGCGAATAACTTTAGGACGAAGGGAACAAACACAGGTGGTGTGTGATACTATTAAACAAGTGTTCCTTAATAGTTGTAATAAATGATTGAAAATAATAAAGAGAAAGAAGGTTATTTAGCCTCTCTTAAATCAGCAGAGACAGAGGACTGGCTTGACTTTCATGTAGTCCGTCCATTCTGTTATCATTTGGCACGTTTTTTTGCTAAATTTGGCATTCATCCCAATACTGTTACTATCTGGTCTATTATCATCGGAGCGGGAAGTTGTGTTTTCTTTGCGCATGGTAGTTTTTATTATGAAGGACTCTGGGGACTTTTCTTTAACCTGATAGCTATTTTTTTGCTTTGTTGGGCTGACATTTTTGATTGTACAGATGGTCAATTGGCGCGCCTTACTGGACAAAAAAGTCGTTTAGGTCGCATCTTGGATGGTGTTGCGGGGTTCGTATGGTTTATTTTTATTTATATTGCGATTGTTTATCGCTTTTATCTATATCACGATTTGGAATTTGGATGGTTGGGCATTGATAACACTTTTGAGAATACTATTATAGCTACTTCTATCGTTGTTCTTTTGGCGTTGGTATCAGGTTTCGGTTGCATGGGTTCTCAATCTCGTTTGGCCGATTATTACATTCAAGTACATTTGTTCTTTCTCAAAGGGGAGAAAGGTAGCGAACTTGATAATTCGATAAAACAACAAGAAATCTATGTTCAGACTCCTTGGAAAGGTAATTTTATTTGGAAGGTTTTCTTGAATTCGTATGTTGGCTATACGAGAAAGCAAGAAAGGGTTACTCCACAGTTTCAGCGTATGATGTTGCTCATGAAAGAAAAGTATGGTGGCATTGAGCATGTACCGGCTTCTATTCGTCAAGAGTTTCATGACCAGTCATTGGCTTTGATGAAATGGAATGGACTGCTCACTTTCAATTTCCGTTCTTCTATATTCTTCTTGGCATGTTTGCTGGATGTACCTGTACTTAATTTTTTGTTCGAAATTATAGCGATGTCTCTACTTGCCTGGTATATTAATCATCGCCATGAAATGTTTTGCAAACGAATTGCCCAAAAAATGTAAATATGAAGTGGACAAGGAAAAAACTGAATAACCTGTTTTTTATCGTAGGCTTGGCGGCTGTGGTAGTCATGATGCTGACTTTTGATGTCAGTTTTATTGAACTATGGGAGCATGTGACCAAGGCGGGCTATTGGTTAATTCCTATTGTCGGCGTTTGGGTTTTTATTTATGGATTGAATGCAATTGCTTGGCGTTGTATCATATTAAGCAATAAACATGAAGATGAAAAGGTGGGGTTCTGGCGAATATATCGATTGACCATCGTTGGCTACGCGCTGAATTATGCTACTCCTGTCGGTGGCTTGGGGGGGGAACCTTATCGCATTATGGAACTTTCGAAGCATATTAACAAAGAAAGTGCTACTTCGTCTGTTATATTGTATGCAATGATGCATTTTTTTGCTCATTTCTTCCTTTGGTTCTCTTCAATATTTATCTATTTGGCTCTCGCTGCAGTGGGCGACTTGCCATATTCTATGCCTGTAGGTATAATACTTGGTTTGATTGCTGTCTTCTGTATGGTGGCGTTTTATGTTTTGGGGAAAGGTTATCAGAAAGGATTGGTTGTTAAACTGATAAGATGGGTGGGTAAAATCCCAGGATTGAAAAATTGGAGCAACCGTTTCATACAGAAAAACGATGAGTTATTGCATAATATTGACGCGCAAATAATTTCCCTTCATCAGCGTGATAAACGTGCATTTTACACGAGTCTTTCTTTGGAGTACATCTCTCGCATCGTGCAAAGTTTGGAAATTTTCTTTATGTTGCTGCTTTTTGGAGTAGATTGTGGGGGCGGCTTCTCGGGCTTAGCGTTAACTTTCTTACATTCTGTATTGATTCTTTCTTTTACTACTCTTTTTGCCAATATGATAGGTTTCCTGCCCATGCAACTGGGTGTTCAAGAAGGTGGCTTCGTTCTTTCTATTGCTGCTATGGGCCTGTCTGCGGCGCTGGGTATCTTTGTTAGTATTATCTGTAGAGTAAGAGAGATTCTCTGGATATTAATTGGTTTGTTCTTGATGAGAATCGAAAGATAGTCCCATTTACACCTATATTTATATCTCTAATTATTATGGTAGGTGTATTTTTTTTTTAAAATTCTTCTTAAAATATTTTGTGGAGTCGTAAATTGTTTCTACCTTTGCATCCGCTTTCCGAAAGGGATGCGTTAGTTAAGAGTTCTATGAAAGATT
>OMSH01000023.1 GCA_900313715.1 uncultured Prevotellaceae bacterium | reverse complement strand
TGAGGCTTGCTTCGTCCAGTGTGGCAAAGAAATAGGAGAGTCCGCCAATGAAGGCGACAGCACCTAACAGAAAGCCTATCAGCACTTTGTCAAAGTGGATGCGTTGTTTCAGGCAGCAGAGTAACAATCCGCCCAACGTAGAACAAGCAGTCGCCAACAGGAGGGGCAGGAAGATGTCCGACGGATTGGCCGCTCCATACTGCGAGCGGTACATCATGATGGAGATAGGGATGATGGTCAGACCCGAGGTGTTGAGCACCAGGAACATGATCATGGCATCACTGGCGGTGTCTTTCTTGCCGTTCAGTTCCTGCAACTCCTTCATGGCCTTGAGGCCCATCGGAGTAGCAGCATTGTCCAATCCCAACATGTTGGCCGATACATTCATCAGGATACTGCCTTGAGCAGGGTGACCCGCAGGAATGCTCGGGAAGATGCGTGAGAAGATAGGATTGATGAGTCGGGAGAACTTGGCAATGACACCTCCCTGTTCACCAATCTTCATCAGTCCGAGCCAGAAGGTCAAGACGCCAGTCAGTCCCAGACAGATCTCGAAGGCACGTTGCGCAGCCTCGAAGGTGGTGTTCATCAACCGACTCCACACCTCCACATCGCCTGTGAAGGTGCCGACAATGGCCATGATGAAGGCCACCACGAAGAAGAAGAGCCAGATATAATTGAGCATTTGACGAAGTTTTTATATATATTACTTTATTCTTAGAAGAGTAAGAGAAATTAAAGTCTTGCTTTTTTGATAAAATAGGTTGAATAACAGGGGAATACAGATGCCTGCAATGGTATATGGTATCCACCAATAGGGTTGTGTATCCAAAAAAGGAAACGCGCTGAGTTTGCTTATTGGCAAATCATAAATGATAATCTGAAGTAAGGTTATCACCTTGAAACACAAAAAATGTAAGACTATGATGCAAATCGTATTTCTTCCTAAATAAGTGCATATTCTTTGAAGGTAGGTTGTTTGGGTTAACAAGAATGATAAAGAATACATCAAATACCACCCAACTATGGATGCTACGAAGAAAAACCAAGGAGAGGTATAGATTCGTTGTGATAATTCTATAGAGCCTAAGCCGTTTAGAATGTAGAGAACCAAAGTACTTATAGTCAAAATCAAGATGTTAGCTCGATTGCTTGTGACCTTAAGGAGTTGATCGCGTCTAATAATGGAGCCAAAGAAAAATAGGATGTAGGTGCACAGAATTAAGTCTATGCCATGCAATCTATTGGGCGCTAGATAACCTATTGCGAAAAGAATTAGTGCTAATAAGATATGAAACAGCTCTTTGAACTTTAGATGAATGCGATTGAATACGTATTCAACAAGTGCAAATCCGAAGGTGGTGAAAAATAAGGCTCTCAAGAACCACAAAGCACCAGCCAATGGCCCACCCTCGCTCTTGAAGCAAAAGACCTTGACTATCGATAGTAAAGTGTCAGCAGGCGTTTTGGGACTTGTGTCCGTAATGTGAAGTTGGGAGAAGGGATTCCATACAATGATGTAGAGTATGGAAAAAACAAAGTAAGGAACTAAGAGTCCGATAACTCTTTTCTTCACTACCTGTTTCACTCCTTGCCAACTTTCTGTGTACGACATCTTGAATACATAACCAGATGCGATAAAAAAGATGGGCATGTGAAACAGGTAGATGAAGTGAGTGAATGGAAAACCGCAATGTCCTGTTACCATTAGACAGATACCTAATCCTTTCAAGATATCAATGGTTTTATCCCTATGAGTAGAAGACAAAGTGGTCATGTTTCTGGTCTTTGCTTGATCCCTTACACTCCTGCCGACTTCTTCAACCCGGCGATGACGGCGTGGTCGAAGCCCTCTTTGGTCATCTCGTTGAGACCCTTGATGGTAATGCCGCCAGGGGTGCAGACCTTGTAAATCTCGGTGTCGGGATTGGTGCCGTTCTTCTCCAGGAGACCGACGGCGCCGAGGATGGTCTGGTCAATCATCGACTTGGCGACATGAGGATAGAAGCCCAGTTCGATGGCGCCTTGCATGGCGGCTTTGATATACTCGAAGGCATAGGCGATGCCGCAAGAGGTGACTGCGGTGCCGGCTGCCATCAGACGTTCCTCGATGACGATGGCTTGACCCAGTTCGTCGAACATCGCTTTGGACAAAGTCTTGTTGGCCTCCTCCACATTCGCATTGAACGACATAAGGGTAGGACTCTGCTTGATGGCGATGGCGGTGTTGGGGATGACGCGCACAATCTGGAACTTCTCGCCAGCCAGCATCTTGTCCAACATCTCGAAGGTGATACCTGCTGCGATGCAGATAATCAATGGGTTAGACTTGTGCAAGGCAGGATAGATTTCTTCCATGACGGGCTGCACCAACCAAGGTTTGACAGCAACGATGACAATGTTGGCATCGGTGGCAGTGGACAGGTTATCCATTGAAGTGTGAATAGCGGGAACGTCGGCCGCTATGCCGTCCAGAATCTGTTGAGAATGGTCCGAGACGTAAATCTCAGCTGCTTTGACGACACTGCCGGTGGCGAGTCCGCGTGCAACGGCACCACCCATGTTTCCTGCTCCGATAATTGCCAGTTTCATAATTGTATAGTTGTTTAACGTTTATTGTTTGTGCAAGAAGTATAAGGAGAGAAAGAGGTATAAGACCATCGTTGTTGAAAGGCACAAGTGTTCCAATACACTTTACACTCTCTTATTTGTCCCTTCCGAAAATGCGAATGTTGATATAACGCTTGGGATGGGCCTTGATGTCATTGACCAGACTATCTACGTCGGCGATGGTGTTCTCCAGCTGTGTGTGCAGTTCATCGCTGTTGATGAGTTT
>OMSH01000090.1 GCA_900313715.1 uncultured Prevotellaceae bacterium | reverse complement strand
ATTGCCTGTCAGGACTGTCCGTAATATAAAAAGGTAGAACCTTTGACGGTCGTTCATGTATATTACACCTTATGTCAGACCTCCGGCGAATATCAATCAGAATAGTCACCGGACGCTGCCTGTCCTCTGTCCATCAATCTTTCATAGAACTCAACCACCCTCCAAAAAGAGGGAAAGCGGATACAAAGGTAGAACAAAAAAGTGATACCTCCAAGAAAAAAATCAAAAATTTTCGAAATTCTTTTATCTTTTTCTTTTTCCCATCCAATCTGGCATAGAGCGGTGCTCTCGTTTTCGAAAGCGGGTGCAAAGGTAGATACTTTTTTGACATCTACCAAATGATTTCATCTTTTTTTTCAATTTATTTTTTACACCTTATCTATAATATCAAGAGACAAGAACAGAAAACGCTTCATCAGTTAAATAGAACATTACATTTTGATTTTATCAAGACTTACTTTATATTTGCAAAACAAATATACGAAGATGAACGATTTTACTCCTTGGACATTGTTTACTGATGTGGGCATCATCTCTCTGTTGCTGCTCTTGGGCAAGCTCATCAGGGTGAAACTGCAAATAGCACAACGATATTTCATTCCTCCCAGTCTGATAGCCGGCTTCATGGGTTTAGCATTCGGTCCTGGTGGGTTGGGCTGGTTACCTCTATCAAACAATATGGGTACATATGCCAGCATATTGATTGCCTTTATCTTTGGTTGTTTACCCTTTGCCTCTTCAACAAAGAGCCGAGAAAATGGCAGCAGAATAAAGCGTATGTGGATATATTCACAGACTGGCATGTTATGGCAATGGGCTTTTGGAGCCTTGGCAGGCATAGGCATCCTCAGCATTTTTTGGCCCGTAGCACCCTATTTCGGTCTATCACTGCCCAGCGGATTCTGCGGAGGGCATGGAACAGCAGCCGCCATAGGTCAAGCCTTCAGCAAGATGGGTGGAGAGGATATGATGACGTTGGCCATGACTTGTGCCACTGTAGGAATACTCAGTTCAGTATTTATCGGACTGGCAATCATCAAATGGGGTACAAAGAAAGGATACACCTCCTTTCTCACCACTTTCGAGGACTTGCCACACGAATTGCGCACAGGGTTATTACCTGCTGACAAACGATACAGCATGGGGGAAGCTTCTACCTCAGCAATCTCTGTCGACAGCTTAGCCTTCAACATTGCCATCATCGCCATGGTGGCTTTAGGCGGCTATGGCATCAGCAAAAGCGTATCGTTCTTTTTGCCTCAATTGGAGATGCCCGTATTCAGCTGTGCTTTTGTCTTTGGCATCTTGATGCGCTTTGTATTCAGAAAAACAGGAGTATTGCATTATACCTCACCCCGTATCATCGGACACCTGAGCGGGACATTCACGGATTTCCTGGTTGCATTTGGCATATCTGCCATCAAACTGTCGGTAGTATTGAATTACATCGTACCACTGAGTATTTTGCTTATCTGCGGGCTAATACTCACCCTACTCTATGTGCTCATTGTTGGACGTTGGCTGATGAAAGACGATTGCTGGTTGGAAAAGGCATTGTTTACATGGGGATGGTTTACCGGTACGGTCGCCATGGGCATTGCCATGCTACGCGTAGCCGACCCAGAGCATAAAAGTCATTGCATGGAAGACTATGCCTTGGCGTACCTTTTTATTGCTCCTGTGGAAATCAGTCTTATAACCTTTGCCCCCGTTGCCTTTGCCAATGGCTATGGGCTGCACTTCGGTCTTTTGGCACTGATAGCTGGTGCCTGCATCATGGGATATGCCTGGAAAAACAAAGAAACCTGCTCAGTTTGAGCAGGTTTCTTATTATTAATAGGTATGTTCATCATGCTGCATCTCATCGGCATCGATAGGTTTGCTGTCTATCTTCCGCCAAGCATAGAAAATATAGGCCAACACGAATGGTACCAGCAACGACACATAGAACATGGTGGTGAGGGTAAACTCACTGCTACAGCTGTTAACCAGCGTCAGCGAACTTTGCAGGTCGGCTACACTGGGATAATAGGCCGTATTATTATAGCCTGCCAACAGCAAAAGTGCTGTAACAGTAAGTACCGTGCCTGTTCCTACGAGCCAGATACCACGTCGGAAGGTGCTCTTTACCAATGTCCAGAAGATGCCATAAATAACCAGCACTACACCTACCAGCAACATAATCGTCACCAACGGCAAAGCCATGAGGTTGTGCAGGTACTTAAAGGTTTCCATAGACACCACACCAGTAGCTGGATCAACAGCAAAACCTTCCTTAATCAGCAAATAGACAAACCATGTGAGGAAGAAAGCCAAGAAAAAGATCGTATCAAAACCCAAGCTCTTTTGTGCCCTACGATGCAGGTCGTCATCCTCAATATTGTTGATAAAATATAGTTCGCCTAAGATGCGTGACAGGAACAACACCGCCAAACCTAAAACAACGTTGAAGATGTTCAGGCAGGCATCCAAACCGCCGGAGGCATTGCCCCAATAGCTGATGACAGGTGCCACGGTATCAGTGATATTGCCCTTATCAACATAGAAGTTGGAACCCGTAAAAAAAGTAGATACTGCTGCTCCCAGCAGAATGGGTGCCAATACACCATTGACTATCAGGAAGCCACGATAGGTATTCTTGCCCAACAGGTTACCCAACTTAGACTGGAACTCGTAGCTTACCGCCTGCACCACGAAGGTGAACAGTATCAGCATCCATACCCAATAGGCACCACCGAAACTTGTGCTGTAGAACAGCGGGAAAGAAGCGAAGAACGCACCACCAAAAGTAACAAGGGTGGTGAACGTAAACTCCCACTTACGTCCCGTAGAGTTGATCATCATCTGCCGCTGTGTCTCATTCTCTGGCAGGTTCAACAACAGCGAGTTGCCTCCTTGCACAAAGAGCAAGAAGACGAGGAGTCCGCCCAATAATGATACGACGAACCACCAGTATTGTTGTAAGAAAGTATAGTCCATAGTATTAATTATAATTGAAAATTGAAAATTGAAAATTGAAAATTGAGAATTGAAAATTGAGAATTGAAAATTGAGAATTGAAAATTGAAAATTGAAAATTGACTGCGTCCTATTTTGTCGCGACTCGGCCAAATCGATGCAAGCATCTTTGGCACTTGCTGCTCCAAAATGTGAGAATTAATTATCTCCTTTGGCTGCTCCCCTTTACAAGGGGAGCTGTCAGCTTGCTGACTGAGGGGTCAATTCTCCATTATCTCCGGTCCCTTCTTTATCGCCTTCAACATAATGCCTATTTCAGCAATGAGTAAGATGGTGAAAAGGACGAGGAATATGAAGAACGTCAGCTGAACACTCCCGACTGACACTTGAGAAATTGCCACGTTGGTGGGCATCATATCTTGTATTACCCAAGGCTGACGACCTACCTCAGCGACAGCCCAGCCTGCCTGACTTGCCAAATAGCCCAATGGGATGGTGAAGATGGCTATCCAATGCAACCACTTCATTCTGGTAATGTCTTTCTTGTAAACAAGGTAGAGCACCACCAAGAAAAAGAGGATGAAATAGCCCCCCAGCATGACCATGATGCGGAACATATAGAAAGTCAAGGCCACAGGAGGCACTACATCATTTACATGCTTGATGTGTCCATAGCCAAAATAAGGCATATTCTCGCGCAAGACCCCTGCCTGCACCTTAGCCGCAGCCTCATCGCCATCAGCACGTGCCTGACGATAAGCGGCAAAGGCAGCTATAGCCTGTTTACCTTTGGCAATTTTCTCTTCTACAGACAGAGCAATGGTGCCGTCTTTCAACTGATAGCCGCCATTGAGTATGTCGTTAATACCCGGCACAAAAGAATTGATATCACGGTCGGCCAACAGAGAAAGCATATATGGAATCTTTATCTCAAACAGATAAGGATCCACCCCATCCTGAGGTGTCTGCTTAGCAGGATTCAGCAAAGCGATGGCTGTTAGGCCTGCCCCACTCTCACCTTGATACAGACCTTCCATAGCCGCCAACTTCATCGGCTGGTGCTGCGCCACCTGATGACCAGACTCATCACCAGTGAGAGCCACCATGACTGCCGAGAAGATGCCCACAATGGCACCAATCTTGATACTTGCCAACGCAAATCTCTTTTCGCGTCCCTTCAGCAAATACCAGCAGCTGACACCTACCACGAATATTGCGCCCAATGTCCAACCAGACAATACAGTATGGAAGAACTTGCTTACAGCAAAAGGTGACAATGCCACCTCGGTAAAGCTAATCATCTCATTGCGGGCTGTATCAGGATTGAACTCCATGCCCACAGGATGCTGCATCCACGAGTTTGCCACCAGGATCCACCATGCAGAGATAGTGGCACCAGCACCAGTGAGCCACGTAGAAGCCAGGTGGAAACCTTTGCTAACCTTTTTCCAACCAAAGAACATAACAGCCACAAAGGTGCTTTCCATAAAGAAAGCCACGATACCCTCGATGGCCAGAGGAGCACCGAAGATGTCACCTACGAACCAGCTGTAGTTACTCCAGTTGGTGCCGAATTCGAACTCAAGAATAAGTCCGGTGGCAACACCCACGGCAAAATTGATACCAAAGAGCTTCATCCAGAATTTGGCGGTGCGTTGCCAGAACTCATCGCCAGAACGATAGTAGAGTGTTTCCATAATACCCATCACCACAGCCAAGCCCAAGGTGAGTGGCACAAACACCCAGTGATAAATGGCCGTAAGAGCGAATTGGGCTCTCGACCAATCAATCAACGAAGAGTCAATGTTTCCGATCATAGTATTTTAGATTAAAGTTGTTACTCCTGGTTACTGCGACAGATGATTTGGGAACTCACATAGTCATCTTTCTGAGAATCATCATCGGTGACTGTATTAAGAAAATTAGGGAAAAAGAACACCCGCAAAATGCAGAACATGATGAAGAGCTTGATGAAGATAAGCAACCACAACGTCTTGCCAATAGTCATGTTGCGGAAACCATCGACATAGAGATCCCATATTTTTGCCAGCGTCTTCTTCATATCTATATAAATATATATGGTAATTCGCCCCCTAAGATAAGCATTATTTTTCATTATTCATAGGTTTGTCGATAAAAAAAGCCTGTTTGTCGATTTTTGTTGCAGAACAGAGCACTCCCCTCTACCTTTGCAACAAAAAATAAAATGAAAACAAACTATTTCAGAGATATGAAAACGAAAAGATTATTTGGAATGACAATTCTCAGCATGGTTTGCATCGCCAACCTGTTCGCTCAGGAAGGCATCGCTCCACGCCAGGAAGCATGGTCAACAGACACAACGAGAGTGGCATCCGTGCAACCCGATCAATGGACTTTACAGGATTGCATCGACTATGCCTTGCAACAGAACATTACTATCCAGCAGAACCGTCTGCAGGCTGTAAGTGCAGAAATCGACGTTAGAAACGCGAAGAATGACTTCCTGCCCAGTGTGTCGGGTAGTGTAAGTCAAAATTTAGGCTACAAACCCAATGCAGCTTCTAGCATGATGGTAATGGGTTCTGAGGTAAGAACCAACAACAGCAAGACTTCTTACAACGGCAGCTATGGATTAAACGCGAACTGGACAGTTTTCAATGGGAAAAGAATAAACACGCTGAAGCAGCAGAAGTTGAACAGCGAAGCAGCTGACCTGGATGTAGCTCAGAGTGAGAACAACATCATCCAGCAAATTACTCAGATCTATATCCAGATTCTGTATGCTGCTGAATCTATTAAAGTAAACGAAGCCAACCTAGCTGTCAGCGAGGCCAATGCAGCACGTGGTAAGCAACTGTTTGAAGCTGGTAGTTCATCAAAGGCAGACTACGCTCAGTTAGAGTCACAGGTAAGCCAGGACAAGTATCAGTTGGTGAATTCTCAGGCCCAACTCCAAAATTACAAACTGCAACTGAAGCAATTGTTGGAGATTGAAGGTGAAGAAGAAATGGACCTTTTCTTACCGGAATTGAGTGACGATGACGTACTGATACCTCTTCCTTCCAAAACTGATGTATATAATGCAGCTTTAGCTATGCGTCCTGAGATTCAGTCAAGTCGTTTGGATGTAGAAGCTGCCGACTTAAACAT
>OMSH01000096.1 GCA_900313715.1 uncultured Prevotellaceae bacterium | reverse complement strand
GCGTTCAAACTCTTCGCGTATTTCTTGTTCAAGTCGTTCCCATTCAGTTCCAGCGTCCTCATCCTCAATCTTACGGAGAACCTCCTTCAAATGCTGAAGCACAGCCTTCTTCTCTTGACTATTTTTATTCTCATCTGCTACTGTGTTGAGTTCATTTTGAAGAGTTTCCGTGTTGATACCAGAGCCTGCAAGACGGTTAATGTCTCTTTGCGCATCACGAATCATTTGCGGTATCTGTCTTTCTGCTTCGCCTACGCTCTGCTTCTTACTTGTATCAAGTGATTTGGATACTGTAAAATCGGCAGACGGGAAATAAATATCCATAGTCATCTGTTCTGAAGAATCAACCTTTAGGGTAATGTCTACGGGACTATTCTCAGGTATCAAAGACTCAATTTCTTCACCCGTAACCACAACATCTGCAACATATTCATACAAAGATGCACTCCTTCCTGCTTCTGGATCATCCTCACATTGATAGATGGGTACTGTTAGTATATCACTTGCCAAACCTGGCCGTAGCTGTTTTGAAGTTGACAAACCATTTATCACGCCAACTGCAGGAACGGGTTTGTTCTTCTCTAGTCCGGTTGCGGCCTTGAATATAGCTTTTTCTTTATGATCATCCCATATGGCGATACCTATATTGTATGGCAGGGGGGCAGATCCAACCTTAGAACCCTGTATGATTGTGATTTCGGATGGGAAACAAGGCATTTGGTCTCCCTTTTCGTTATAACAAACTACAGTAAAGGCGTTGGACTTACCTTCTACAAGGTTTGCCTCTATCACATTGCCCATTTCGTCTATCTCCGTCTTTCCACTAGACCAAGCGTTGTCTCCGCGTACAAGTTCAACAAGGACCTTTGCTGGACATTTTGCGCCAGATTCTGCCTTATTCAACTTTACACTTACCCATTCTGTTAGTTCAACAGAAGTCGCTTCATAACCAATATCAAGCTTAATGGTACCAACCTCAATGTCGCTTTGTTTTACTTCAGCATCTTTCGTAGATGCAAAAAGTGCAGCGCCTGTAGCAACAGCTGTCATGGGATCAATACTGGTATCAACATTAGGAGTAATTTGCTCTCTCAACATCTGGCGAATCAATGGGGAATGAGTTGGGCCACCAACAAGAATTAGCTTATTCAGGTCGGTGCCTTTCAAATTATTTCTCTTCATCAGATCTTTACAGACATCGACGGCCTTCTGAAATACAGGGCGCATTGCATCAAACACCTGCTGCTGACTGACGGTCAGGTCGAGCTCTATCTCCTCGCCATCTTCATCTTCCCCGAGGTCACCAAGATTTGAAAGTATATCCTCGCTTTCTTTGAATGATAATTGATTTTTCACATCCTCTGCATATGTTTTCATGGCATCGCGAAGCACAGCATTCTTCTCTTTGTCTGCCAAGATACCTTCTATTGAATAATTATCCTTAAGGTAGGGGATGATGATATTCTCAACAATTGCTGCGTCAAGGTCTTTACCTCCAAGGTAGTTATCGCCAGCTGTGTCAAATACTTGCATAATGCCATCCTCGACCTTTAACAAAGCAGCATCAAATGTGCCACCTCCAAAGTCGAAGACCATCCAAATACCATTTTTTTGCTCAGAGGAAAGACCATAGGCAAATGATGCAGCAATGGGCTCTTGCAGTAGTTCACAATGGTCGAAACCTGCCAGTTTTGCAGCTTCAATAGTAGCAGTCTTTTGTCCTACTGTGAATTTGGCAGGAACAGTTATTACTACAGAACGGAATACTTCATCAGTCACAAATGATTTCAATGCCTTCAACACTTCCGCAGACAATTCCTCTGAAGTAAAATCCCTCCCTGCGTTTGAACAATGATACTTAGTGTCTGTACCCATTGTACGTTTGAACTCTATGTAAGTATTGGAGTCCATCGCCTTACCCGACTTTGAGGCTCTACGTTTATCACTCTTCATGGTATTATACGCAGAGTCGCCGGCTTTAATACTCCCTTTCTTGTTAATAGAAACACATGAAGGTAAAGTATCCTTTAATGTGTCGGTCTTTATTACTACGGGTTCACCCTTTTCCATTCGGCATATAGACGAGTTCGTTGTACCCAAGTCGATGCCATAGTCGATTTTAACACGTGCCATATTTTATCGTTTTATAGATTTTGACTTACTGTAATCTGAGCCGTTTGAATCATCTTTCCTTTATAATTAATTTGTGGTTTGATGATTCCTGTTATCTTTTGTTCACCTTCTTTCAAAGACTCGTCTGTCTCAAAATTGACAGAAGCTTTCATGCCTTCGCTATATGCTTTGCCAAGCATTTCAACTATTTCATAGCCATTAGCCAAGAAATTTGTCCTAATACGCTCAACTGCCTTCTTTAATTGCTTATAACCCTTTACAGACTCATCCATC
>OMSH01000165.1 GCA_900313715.1 uncultured Prevotellaceae bacterium | reverse complement strand
TGTACTTCATGTCGAGATTAACGACGACGTAAGGAAACTAACCATCGAAGGTGTTGACAAAGATCAGCAGGTGGTGATGCGCCAGGAACTCAATGAGGATGAGCTGGACAATGTGGCAGGGGGACCAAGGATAATTCCTGAACTAATTTCTGAACATCTTGATGCTTGCCATTCTCTTAGATACTAGGGAAACCCTTAATGCTGATTGACATTGTCAATCTCATTTATACCCTCTTGGTTCGGATATCCCCAATGAGATGCATTGGAGTGAGGTAAGCGCAGTCGTCGAATGAATCAGTATAAGAGAGAGTGTACCCACAGCGAGGCCAGTCTCTTTGCTTTTCGCTTTGACTCCCTTTAGAGGGCTGCCATGCAACTTGTTACGCCTAAGCTGGTAGCTATGGCTGTGAGGATGGCAATAGGCGTTTGAAAGATGAATTTCAATGTTTCTTATTTTCATAGTAGTTTAAGTATAAGTTTGCGTAACATTCTTTGCTCTTCAACTCATGGATGTGCCGACGGCTGACTGCGAGCAGCTATTTGTCTCTGTCCTCGGTGCTCCAAAAAGTCTCAATTTTCAATTGGCTTCGCCCAATTCCGTCGCGCCTCGGTTTTCCCATGCTTGCCTTGGTTCTGCCTCACTGCTCCAGAAAGTTTTTTTGTTTTGTGTTTTTGCTACAGACTACTTCGGGCTGCAGCTCCCGCTTTTGTGATTACTGTGCAAAGTGACAAAACATATTCTATATATGCAAATGATATACTAATTAATATTATTATTTTTTCTTCAACCACCTGCTTGTGATCTGTACCCCCTTGTCATTGCACGCATATTTATCCAGTTGCGCCAGGGGCCATTATAGCCCCCAGCCCCCCACATCGTTTCGTTTAGAAGAAGAAAATGGTGGTTTTATGAGAGTTAAACCGTCAGTTTTATTCTGGTAAGCGTTCAACTTACTGGCGGCACTGGTTTGCGGTAAGCGCAACAACGCAACAACGCAACATTTGTTTTTTTATCATTGACCGAATGGATGGCAATTCCGCTTTAGCTAAAAGTTGTTTACTGTTATTTGTTGTTTATTCATTGAGTTGACTTCAACCGTGCAGTCAGTGAAGATTGCACGGTTTTTTAATCTTACGAAAACAAATAGGTATCCCAAAGTTCAGTTTGATCTGCTCGAGTGCTGAAAAGCAGTCTCTCGCCAATGCAAGGTAACGGTGGGGATGATATAAGGTTCAATGAGTTTTGCAGCCTCGGCATCCATATAATCCGGAGTAGAGAAGGTGAATGTCAAAGAAGTGTCATCTGACGACAAATCAGCTTTCATCAGCAGTATATCAGCTTGGCGATAGGCATTGCGCAAGGTGTAAGCAGCATCTTCGGGCAAGGGTTTGAGGAATTGCCCTATGGCAGGCATAGAGGGAAGATAGTCGTTGGTCTGCAAGGGTTGCCAATCAGTGGTATAAAAGTTAATGTGGCTATCGCAGGCAGGAGCACACACCGTTGAAACGGTGCAAATCAATTGGGTACCGTCAGCCTTAGTCAGCACTTTCATTTGAAAGGTACTTTGCTCACTCATCTTCACCTCGAGAAAATCACCAGACAGCTTCGTCATCTCCGACTTCCCTCCTAAGCGGTTGTTCACCTCCGCCTTCATGTTACTGTCGAGAAAATCAATAAAGTCTTCGCGGTTTACCTTGGTCAGCAAGGTACTGAGCGAGTCAGGCATATTCACAAAGCTCTCCCTCACTTGCTGGGCAAACGTCATCTGACAAGCCGTCAGTAGTACTAGTATGATAAAAAACGTCCTATTCATCGAATAATTTAACTCAATCTTTACATCCTTCCCCACCCTTGCACACCGCCTCTTATAGAAAAGAGAGCTATTAACACAGCAGTGGCAGCCTGCTAATTAAGGTGAAATGAACTCTTAATTTGTCCCCAAATATAAGAAGAACATTCCAATTAGCACCAAAATTAAATCAATAACTTTACTTTTTAAGTTCTTTTCACGGAAAACAAGCGCCCCAAAGAGGAATGACACCACCACACTGCTCCTTCTCACCATCGAAACGATAGAAACCATAGAGCCATCCAAGCTCAGTGAATAGAAGTAAACGAAATCTGCCGCACAAAGAAACAGAGAGATGCAGACAATGGTCCATTTCCATCGGAAAGGCGTAATATTCTTGCGTTGTGGCCACCAGAGGAAAGCAATGATGGAACCCATGATAAACGCCTGATAAACGTTATACCACGATTGCACCAACATAGGGTTAAGATGATTCATCAAATATTTGTCGTATAGGCCACTGACAGCCCCCATGACAGCCGCCAGTACCACATAAAACACCCAACGGTCGTGCTTGAAATCTATGCCTTCTTTCCGTCCTGAACGGCTCAGCAAGAAGAAAGAGAGAACGGCCAACAACACACCAATCCACTGATAAAGGTTCAGACGCTCGCCAAATAACAACATGGCACCAATCAGTACCATCACAGGGCGCGTGGCATTAATGGGGCCCACAATAGTAATGGGCAAGTGCTTCATAGCAAAATAGCCCAACATCCACGACGATAGTACGATAAACGACTTGAGCAATATCAGTTTGTGTGCCTCCCACCCTGCTGCTGGTACATAAAAAATAGTATCTTGCAGTATTTGGGGTGACCAATGTGACACACCGATGAAAGGCAAAAACAGCAACGAACAAAAAATAGTATTCAGAAACAACACCGGCAAGACGGCATTGTCCTTGAGCGACTGTTTCTTAAAAACGTCGTAAAAGCCCAGCAGGGCGGCAGATAGGAATGCTAAAATCAACCACATGGCTGCAAAATTAGTATTTTTTGCCCAAACTTAATTAAAAAGAAATATCAGTTATATTTTTTTTCTTCAAATTATATGCGTATATTAGCGCAACTTTTTTAAATCATTACTAAAAAACAAACCAATTAAAGAAATAGAATATGGCTATATTATCCGAAGACAAAAGACTGATATCATACGAATCAATGCTGGCATTCCCCAATGTCACCTGTTTCACCACCACGCGTTTTGGTGGCGTCAGCACAGGTAACTACGGTTCATTGAACTGTGGCATCTACACGGATGATGACCCCAAAAACATCCAGCAGAATCTTGAAATCGTATGCAACGCACTGCCTAAGAAACCTGCAGTGCTTGCCATCCCCCACCTGGCTCACGGCACCGACTATGCCCACTTAGGCAGATCATTCCTGAGAGGTACGGAGGAAGAACGTCGCGAACGTCTGGAATGGAAAGATATCCTGATGACCCGAGAAAAGGGCATCTGCGTATGTGTCACCTCTGCCGATTGCCTTCCGATTGCCATCTACGATGCCAAGAATGAAGCAGTCTGCATGGTACATGCGGGATGGAGAGGCACCGTAAAGCATGTTACACTAACCGCCTTACAGAAGATGCAACAGAAGTTTGGCACCCTGCCTGAGGATGTACATATCGTTGTAGGCCCCGGTATCTCATTGGCTGGTTTTGAAGTGGGTGATGAAGTATATGAGGAGTTTAAGAACTCCAGTTATCCGATAGAGCATGTAGCTGAATGGGTACCCCGTTCGCACAAATACCACATCAATCTATGGGTAGCCAACCGTTGGGATATGCAGGAGTTTGGTGTTCCCTCCTCGCAAATTGAAATGTCGGGCATCTGCACTTACCTAAGGTATCAGGAGTTTTTCTCAGTACGTCGCTTAACCAGAGATTCAGGTCGTTTATTAACAGGAATCATGTTGAATAAATGAATATAGAAGTATCAGAGGAACTGAAGAGTAAATGCCCTGAGTTTAAGGGCGTAGCAGTAGAGGCTTGGGTGACCAACACCAGCTTTAGCCAAGAGTTGTGGCAGGAGATTGACGCCTTTACCCGGCAATTGCGTACTGAAAGCAATGTGGATGACTGCAAGGAACAATATGCCATTGCTGCCACAAGAACGGCCTACAGACGTTGCGGTAAGGATCCCAGCAGGTATCGTCCATCGGCAGAAGCCCTACGCAGGCGACTGCTTCGAGGGTTAGACCTCTATCAGATTGACACATTGGTGGACATCATCAACCTGGTTTCATTGTATTCAGGCTTTAGCATTGGAGGTTTTGATGCGGATAAGATTGAGGGCGACAGACTTATTTTAGGTATTGGCCGTGAGGGGGAGCCTTACGAGGGCATTGGGCGAGGCGTGCTTAACATTGACGGATTGCCCGTATATCGTGATGCCATAGGCGGCATTGGCACCCCTACCAGCGATCACGAGCGTACAAAAATGGACATACATACCGTTCATCTACTGGCCATCATCAATGGCTATAGCGGCGAGAAAGGCCTGCAAGAAGCAGCAGAGTTAACTATAGACTTACTCAAAAAATATGCATCGCTAACCAAAAGCAAGGTAGTGTATTTTGAATAATGAAGAAACTGACGGTCATATTATTTACTTTTTTACTGCCTCTGCTGACTTGGGCTCAGGATTATTATGACGTAGGAGTGAAACACATCAAAATCAACACTGCAAGCGAGTTGAACGACAAGCAGGAGTTGATGATCTGTCCAATGGACCTGATGGAAGAAGGTTTCCACTTCCCCTTGCCAGGTTGCAAGATATTATCGCCCTACGGAACGAGAAACGGCAGGATGCACTCAGGGTGGGACATCAAGACCTTTGCGAACGACACCATTCGATGCGCTTTCGATGGTGAGGTAGTGATGTCACAATGGTATGCCGACTATGGCAACTGCGTGATTGTGCGCCATCCCAACGGCCTGGAGACACTCTACAGTCACAATTCGAAGAACCTGGTAAAAAAGGGTGACAAGGTGAAGGCGGGTTCGCCCCTCTCATTAGAAGGACATACAGGCAGGGCCACAGGCGACCATCTGCATTTCGAGACGCGTGTAAACAACCAACATTTCGACCCCAACCTGCTTTTTGACTTTGAAAACCACCGTTTAAGGAAAGATTGTCTGAAAATATCGAAAAAAAAGAGCGGTATCAAGGTGAAAAAAGTGAAATGAAATGCTTACTTTAGTTATGACAGGCTGCACCTTAACAATTCTCAAATTTATTTTGGAATTGTATTCGTTTTGCGCTATCTTTGCAACCATATTAACCAATATTGTTTGAATGATAGAAAAACTGATTGTACTCGAGGACGTAGACCCCATCATATTCTATGGCGTCAACAACACCAACATGCAGCTAATCAAGGCACTCTATCCTAAGTTGCGTATCATTGCCCGAGGCAATGTCATCAAGGTGCTGGGCGATGAAGAGGAGTTGTGTGCATTCGAGGAAAACATCATCAAACTGCAGAAATACTGCACCGAATTCAATTCCCTGAAAGAAGAAGTTATTATAGATATAATAAAAGGTAACGCTCCGCAAGCGGAAAAGTCTGGCAACGTCATTGTATTCAGCGTAGTGGGGAAACCTATCATCCCTCGCAGCGAGAACCAGATGAAGTTGGTAGAAGCAATCAACAATAGCGACATGACTTTTGCCGTAGGTCCCGCGGGGTCAGGAAAGACCTATACAGCCATCGCTATGGCGGTGCGTGCCCTCAAGAACAAGGAGAAGCGCAAGATTGTACTCTGCCGTCCGGCAGTAGAAGCCGGAGAAAAGTTAGGCTTCCTCCCAGGTGACATGAAGGAGAAGATTGACCCTTATCTGCAACCGCTTTATGATGCACTACAAGACATGATACCAGCAGCCAAACTGCAGGAATACATGGAAACCAATGTCATTCAGATTGCACCGCTGGCTTTTATGCGAGGAAGAACCCTGAGTGATGCTGTGGTGATACTGGACGAAGCACAGAATACCACCACCCAGCAAATCAAGATGTTCCTCACCCGTATGGGTATGAACACCAAAATGATTGTAACAGGTGACATGACACAGATTGATCTTCCACCCTCGCAGACTTCGGGTCTGGTACAGGCGTTGCACGTCCTAAGGGGAGTGAAAGGAATCTCGGTGATAGAGATGAACCAGAAAGACATCGTGCGTCATAAGTTGGTGGAGCGCATCGTAGAGGCATACGACAAGTTTGACAAAGAAAAGAAAAACGTACTTAAAGAAAAAGATAATGAAAGCATTAACAAAAACTGACTTTAACTTTCCCGGACAAAAGAGCGTGTACCACGGGAAGGTGCGTGACGTATATAACATCAATGACGAGAAACTGGTGATGGTGGCTACCGACCGCATCTCAGCTTTCGACGTGATCCTACCAAAAGGCATACCCTTCAAAGGACAGGTCTTGAATCAAATTGCTTCAAAATTTCTTGATGCGACAGCTGATATCTGTCCCAACTGGAAACTTTCCTCACCCGACCCAATGGTTACGGTGGGTGTGATGTGCGAAGGATTTCCCGTTGAAATGATTGTACGTGGCTACCTCTGTGGCAGTGCTTGGCGTGCATATAAGAGTGGTGTGCGTGAGATATGTGGGGTAAAACTGCCTGAAGGTATGCGTGAGAACGAGAAGTTCCCTACCCCTATTATCACCCCAACCACTAAAGCTGAAATTGGCGAGCACGATGCCGACATCTCTAAAGAAGAAATTTTAGCAAGGGGGTTAGCTACACCTGAAGAATATGCCTTGTTGGAGAAATATACATTGGCATTGTTCCAACGCGGTACAGAAATTGCGGCTAAACGTGGTTTAATCCTGGTAGATACAAAGTATGAGTTTGGCAAGCACAATGGTGTCATCTACTTGATGGATGAGATTCATACACCAGACTCCAGTCGCTATTTTTATGCTGATGGCTATGCAGAGAAATTCGCCAAAGGAGAGCCACAAAAGCAACTCTCTAAGGAATTCGTGCGTGAATGGTTGATGGACAACGGCTTTCAGGGAAAAGCAGGACAACAAGTGCCACCTATGACAGACGAGATAGTAACCTCTATCAGCGATCGCTACATTGAGCTATATGAGCACATCACAGGTGAGCAGTTCCAGAAAGAAGAAACATCAGATAATGTATTGGAACGAATTGAAAAGAACGTGTTGAAAGCTATATAAAATGGATATTTACGGATTGATAGGTTATCCGTTGGGACATTCCTTTTCAAAAGGATATTTCAACGAAAAGTTTGAGGCTGAGAGCATTGATGCTGAGTATGTAAATTTTGAGATACCCAGTATTAAAGAATTCAGGGAGGTAGTAGAGAAAAACGACAACCTCAAGGGACTGAATGTCACCATCCCTTATAAGGAACAGGTGATTCCTTATTTAGACGACCTTGACAAAAATACAGCCAAACGAATTGGCGCTGTGAATGTAATCAAAATCGTCAGAACCAGCAAGAAGACCAAACTGGTGGGATATAATTCCGATATTGTTGGCTTTACCCAATCTATCGAGCCGTTTGTAGAGGGCCACCATCAAAAAGCATTGATACTCGGTACGGGAGGAGCCTCTAAAGCCATTTACTGTGGCTTACAGGATTTAGGTATCGAGAGTACATTTGTATCACGTACAAAGAAAGGAGATCACTATATTAACTATAGCGACCTGACACCCGAAATTATGGACACGCACCATGTGATTGTAAACTGCACCCCTTTGGGTATGTATCCCAAAATCAACGAGTGTCCAGACATTCCATATGAATTACTGACCCCAAAACATCTGCTATACGATTTGCTCTACAACCCCGACGAGACCCTATTCATGAAAAAAGGCAAGAAACAGGGAGCGGTGGTAAAGAACGGACTGGAGATGTTGCTGCTGCAAGCATTTGAGGCTTGGAACATTTGGCATAGATGATTGACTATTGATTACGTCCCATCAGATTATTTCAAGCATTGAAGAAAAGAGCAAAAAGGATAATCGGTTTTCTTGTAGGCATAGTGATAATCATACTATTATCACTACCTCTATTTATCGCCAACATGGCCGTAAACATGGTGGTGAATCCTAATCGTGAGGTTTCACACAACCCAGAGAAAGCCTATGCCCAACTCTTTGAGGAATTACCCCCAGCTAAAGCGTGGGTAGAAGATTTGTGCTCCAAAGGTGCCTTGCGTGACACTTTCATCATAGCCAACGACGGCAGACGTTTGCATGCTGTATATGCAGCTGCCAACCAGCCTACCGACAAGACAGCCTTCATCATTCATGGATGGGCTGACAGCGCCATACGCATGATGCGTTATGGCTATATGTTTCAACACGATTTGGGATACAATATTTTTTTGCCGGACCTCAACGGGCACGGCCTTAGTGAAGGCAAATATGCACAAATGGGTTGGCTTGACCGATTGGACGTCATCGAATGGTTGGATGTAGCCAATGACATCTTTGCACCTACCGACAGTTTAGGCAATAGAACAGGCAACACACAAATGGTAATTCACGGCACCTCTATGGGAGCAGCCACCGCTATGTGTGTCAGCGGTGAGCCACAGAAGCCATTTGTTAAAGCATATATCGAGGATTGTGGTTATACAAGTGTATTCGATGAAGTGTCGGGCGACCAGCATGACGAAAATCTGATGCAAATGGTGATTCCCATTGCCAATTGGTGGTGTGGCATTCGTCACGGATGGACCTTCCGCGAAGCATCCCCCCTCGAGATGGTGAAAAAGAGCCACTTGCCTATGTTTTTCATTCATGGCGACAATGACACATTTGTACCAACATGGATGGTATATCCTCTCTATGAAGCAAAGCCAGAGCCCAAGGAAATTTGGTTGGCGCCAGGATCCAAACATGCCTGTTCTTATTTCGATTTTCCCGAGGAATATACCCAAAGAGTACAGATTTTCTTGGAAAAATACATCAAATAATGATTTTTTCCGTATCTTTATCCCATCAAACAAAGTTTGGCCATGAATATTAGGACACTCATTATAGGATTAGTAGGGTTTATCTGTGCATTAAATATTAGTGCGCAGAAGGTTTTCACACCCGACAATCTGCCAAAAGTTCACTTACAGGATCGTACTAAATATGTATGCAATCCCTCTGGCATTTTATCCCAAACTGCCACCGACAGTATTGACGCTATGCTCTATCAATTAGAAGAGAAGACTGGCATAGAAACAGTGGTAGCAGCTTTGCCTTCCATCGGCGAGGTAGATCCATTCGATTTTTGCCACGAGTTGCTGAACAGTTGGGGCGTAGGTAAGAAAGGGAAAGACAACGGATTGGTTGTGCTGTTAGTGGTGGACCAACGCGCTATCCAGTTCTACACAGGCTACGGACTGGAAGGTGACCTGCCAGACGCTATCTGCAAACGCATACAAGTAAAAGACATGATACCCTATCTGAAAGACAACAATTGGGATGAGGGTATGGTGGCTGGTATGACCAAAGTAGTGGGGCGCTTGGACGGTTCGATGGAGAGAGAGGAAGAAGAAGATGGCGGGTGGTTTGGTCTGCTGGCATTCCTTTTTTTAACCTTCGGCTTCTCTGGTATCCTGATATTCTTTGCCTGGCTCTCAGATAGATATCAGCGCAAATGCACATCATGCGGACAATATACACTAAAGCAGGAATCTACCAAACTACTCTATAGCAGCAAAGCCTCAAAGACCTATGAAGTGACTTGGGTTTGCAGCAACTGCGGACATGTAGTGAAGCGCAAGCGCACCACCTACAACAGCGTAGAGAATGGCGGTGGTGGTCCCATCATCATGGGTGGAGGCGGCAGAGGATTCGGTAGTGGAGGCCGCATTGGTGGAAGCTTTGGCGGAGGCATGGGAGGCGGTGGAGGTGCCGGATCTCGCTTCTGATAAATAGTTATGAGATATAACGTTTAAATTTAAATAAGATGAAGAAATCAACTATTGGACTGATAGCAGTCATTGCAGTAATTGCCTTCTGGCTCGTTAGCGTTTATAATGGTATGGTTGGTCTTGACGAAGGTGTAAACACAGCGTGGGCCAATGTAGAGACTCAGTATCAGCGTCGCGCTGACCTGATTCCTAATTTGGTGAATACCGTGAAGGGGTATGCCCAACACGAGCAATCTACATTCGAGGCTGTGGTGAATGCTCGTAGCAAAGCTACTTCCATTACCATTGACCCATCGAACGTCACCCCTGAGAAATTGCAGGAGTTCCAGCAAGCACAAGGCGAACTCGCTTCTGCACTGGGCAGACTAATCGCTATTTCTGAGAGCTATCCTGATTTGAAAGCAAGTGAACAGTTCAAGGAATTGCAGGCTCAACTGGAGGGTACAGAAAACCGCATCAACGTGGCACGTACTAACTTCAACAAGGAGGCTCAGAAGTATAACACCACTATCCGCACATTCCCCAAGAACTTGTTTGCTGGTATGCTGGGCTTCACACAGCGTGCCTATTTTGAAGCTGAGGCAGGTGCAAACCAAGCACCGAAGGTAGAGTTTTAATAATATTTACCTTCACGAAGAATTTTAGAATCAATCATGAAAAAAATATTACTGACGATACTGTTGGTGTGCACTAGTTGCGCGCTCTATGCAGCATCATCTGCTATCATTAAGGGAAAGGTAGTGGATGCCACCACACAGCAACCTATAGACTATGCTGATGTGATTGTGTCAGATCTCAATGACAAAGTGGTAGCGTCAGGAATGGTAGTGGACGGTGCTTTTACCGTTGAAAATGTACCTGTTGGCGATGTACTGGTAATGGTGCGCATGTTAGGCTATGACCCTTATATCAGTGAAAAACTTAGCATTACTGAGGGACAAACCATAGATTTAGGTATCATTGCTATCAAAGAGCTGGCTACGGGTCTGTCTGAAGTTACGGTTGTAGGCGAAAAGAACCAGATAGTCTATAAACTGGATCGGCAGCGCATCAGCGGATCGGCAGCAGTAGGTGCTTCTGGAGGAACGGCAGTAGACATCTTGGCCAACACCCCTTCTGTGCAGGTGGATGCTGATGGCGGACTCACTTTCCGAGGCAGCAGCAACTTTTTGGTGTATGTAGACGGCAAACTCAGTCCTCTTACGGGTACCCAAGCCCTACAACAAATCCCAGCAGCCTCTGTGGAAGACATAGAGTTAATAACTACTCCTTCTGCACGCTATCGCGCGGAAGGTGATGTAGGTATTATCAATATTACTACCAAGCGATCCAGCGGTGATGGATGGAGTGGTATGTTCAACACCTCAGGAAGTACGTTAGGCACATGGACGGGTGATGCTCTGTTGAACTATCGTACAGGGAAACACACTCTCTATGTTGGTGGTACGGCTACCAACATTATGGGAAAGAGTAATTTCCAGCAAAAGAAGAAAACTGTGGTGGACGATTTTACCACTACCTCAGAATCTGATGGTACTCGATTCAGCGAAAACCGTTCGTTCATAGGCAAAGCGGGGTGGCAATACAATGACGGCAAGCACCATAACTTATCACTCGACTTACAGGCGGGCCAGACTAAATTTACCAGAGGTGGTGATATGCGTTACCATGAGTTGCGCTTACAAGGAGACGAAGTGCTGAACGATGCTACCTACAACAGCCACGACCGCTATCAATTGAAAAAAAACCTATTCCAAGCAGCACTATCTTGGAACTGGAAAATCAATGATCACAGTAACCTATCAACCGTCAATCGTTTCCGTTACGATTGGTATTCGTTGGAATATACGGAAAGTAATATGTTCGACCTTTCAGGTAAGCGTTACGAAGGTACGCGAGGCTATGAGGAAGAGCACCATTGGGATTGTGATTTCACCCTCACCTATCGTAACAAATACAGTTCAACGGGTAATTTCGAGAGTGGCTATTTCTACTCCACATATAGCGAGCACGGAGAGTACAACATCAAGTACTGGGATAGAGAAAAGGAGGATTTTGAGTGGCAGGATGACTTGCATGCTCCATTTTATTACCGTCGCCAGATACATGCATTATATGCAATGATGAACGACAAGTTTGGTAACTTTGAATTCGATGCTGGCATTCGTGCAGAAAGAGTAATCGACTTAGTAGAGATAACCGTCCCAGGAGGAAATCTTGATAAGAAGCGTTTGGATTTGTTTCCCTCTGCTCATTTATCTTACAACTTAGGAAAAGGAGGCATTTTCACGTTGGGCTATTCTCGTCGTACTAATCGTCCGGGCATCTGGCAGACAGAGCCTTACATTACTTATGAAGACTACTATACCCGTAAGATTGGCAGTACCGACATCCGTCCTGAATTCATCAACTCATTAGAACTGAACTACCGCAACTCTTTCGAAGGCGGGCACAGCATCTCTTTTGGAGGATTTTATCGTCATCGTAAGGATGTAGTAGACTGGGTACGTGAAGCATACGAACCTGGTGTAACACTTGATAGGAACGTCAATGCTGGACGTCAGATTGAATGGGGTTTGGAGTTCAGTGGTGTTGCCAAGACTACTCGGTGGTGGACTACTACCCTCAATGGCAGTCTGTTCCAATATGATTTTAAGGCACAGCATATAGGTTGTACTGATGCTGATGGTTTTACTTATCAGCTTGGCTGGATTAACTCGCTTTCTTTAGGCAAGGATAGTCGCATACAGTTTGATGGTCATTTTATCGGCCCAAAGAGCTTGACACAAGGGAAAGAACACGGTTATGTTTACTTCAACCTGGCCTTCCGTCAGCAGTTCATGAAAGGCAAACTGGCATTTGCCGCTGTAGCTAACGATGTGTTCCATACAGCTAAGTATTATAACCGAAGAACCACTATTGGTTTGAACTCAGAGACGTGGGTACGCCCCAAGTACCCCAATATCGTATTCTCCCTGAGTTATATCTTCAATGCAGGAGGCAAACACAGTTCATCGACAGGCAGTGGAGCTTTGTTTGAAGGTAGAGATTTCTAATTATAAAAAGTTTGAAATATCATTATCCTAATATTAGCAGAGACGGAAATTTCCGTCTCTGTTGTTTTTATTCGTAGGATTTTCATATCTAACAAATTAATACTATCTTTGCAAACAAATTAAACTAACAGCTTGTTATGGACAAACAAAGATACATGATGAGAGGTGTGAGTGCAGCAAAAGAGGATGTACACAACGCCATTAAGAACATTGACAAGGGCATCTATCCCAAAGCTTTCTGCAAGATCATCCCAGATATTTTAGGTGGTGACCCCGAGTATTGCAACATCATGCATGCTGATGGCGCAGGCACTAAGTCATCATTGGCATATCTATATTGGAAAGAGACTGGTGACCTCAGTGTATGGAAAGGCATTGCCCAAGATGCACTGATCATGAACATCGACGACCTGTTGTGTGTGGGTGCAACAGATAACATTCTTGTATCATCTACCATTGGGCGCAACAAGCTATTGGTACCAGGAGAGGTGATTTCTGCTATCATCAACGGTACCGACGAGTTGTTGGCTGAATTAAGAGAGATGGGCGTAGGTGCTTACGCTACTGGAGGCGAGACTGCTGATGTGGGTGATTTGGTTCGTACCATCATTGTTGACTCAACAGTTACTTGCCGCATGAAGCGCAGTGATGTGATTGACAATGCCAATATCCGTCCTGGCGATGTAATTGTAGGATTGGCATCTTTCGGGCAAGCTACGTATGAACACGAATACAATGGAGGTATGGGCAGCAATGGGTTAACATCCGCCCGCCATGATGTATTCAGCAAATACTTGGCTGAGAAATATCCTGAGAGCTTCGACAAAGCGGTACCTGAAGAACTGGTGTATTGCGGAGGACTGAAACTGACAGATGCAGTTGAGAACAGTCCGCTGAATGCTGGCAAACTTGTTCTTTCTCCTACCCGTACTTATGCACCAGTAGTAAAGAAGCTGCTTGATGCACTGCGTCCTCAGATTCATGGTATGGTACATTGTTCTGGTGGAGCTCAAACCAAAGTGCTGCATTTTGTGGGTGACAACTGCCGCGTAATTAAAGATAATATGTTCCCAGTGCCTCCTTTGTTCAAGACCATCCACGAGCAGAGCGGTACAGACTGGCAAGAAATGTATAAGGTATTCAACATGGGACATCGCTACGAGGTATATCTGCCAAAAGAATATGCTGACGAGGTGATAGCAATATCTAAGAGCTTCAATATCGATGCCCAAGTAGTGGGACACATTGAAGCGAGTGATCACAAGGAGCTGATTATTAGAAGTGAGTTCGGCGAGTTTGTATATTAACGAACAACAACTTGCATTACCAAATTAACCATAGACAATTAATATTTGAACTTTGAGCGACAAAAACAATATATTAGAGAAATTAGATGGTTTGGCACCGAGGTTTGACGAGGTTTCCACATTAATAACCGACCCAAGTGTGATAGCTGACCAGGAACGTTACGTCAAGCTCACCAAGGAATACAAGGAGTTGGAGCGACTGATGACAGCCCGTAAGGAATATCAAGAGTTATTGGGGCGCATTGACGAGGCAAAAGACATCATCACCAACGAAGATGATGCCGAGATGAAGGAGATGGCCCGTGAAGAGCTGGCAATATGTCAGGAACGACAACCCAAGTTAGAGGAGGAAATCAAACTGATGTTGATACCTGCTGATCCGATGGATAGCCGCAATGCCATATTGGAAATTCGTGGTGGTACGGGAGGTGATGAAGCAGCATTGTTTGCTGGCGATCTCTTCCGTATGTATTCGAAATACTGTGAGAGCAAAGGCTGGAAGAT
>OMSH01000064.1 GCA_900313715.1 uncultured Prevotellaceae bacterium | reverse complement strand
TGTTGGAATGGCAAAACCATAACCAGAATAAGCACCAGTAGGAGAATACAACATAGCGTTGATACCCACTAATTCGCCACGAGCATTAACCAATGCACCACCAGAGTTACCTGAGTTGATGGCAGCATCTGTCTGAATGAAAGACTGGATATTGGCTGCTTGGCCATTAGATGCCGTAGGCCCCAATGAACGAGCTTTGGCACTTACGATACCAGCTGTTACGGTTGAATTGAGGTTAAAAGGATTACCTACTGCCAGTACCCACTCGCCTACCTTCAGCGCCTCAGAGTCGCCAACAGGCAGAGTTGGAAAGTCGTTTCCTTCAATCTTTACTAAAGCCAAGTCTGTATCAGGATCAGTACCTATCAGGCGCCCCTTCAGCTCACGCTCATCGTTCAGTTTCACAACAATCTCATCGGCACCTTCTACCACATGGTTATTGGTAACGATGTAACCGTCTTTAGAAATAATCACGCCAGAGCCAAAGCCTACGCGAGGCTGGGTCTGGATTTGACGTTGCTGACCACGTCCATCTCCGAAGAAGAAGTCGAAGATGTCAGGCATATCCTGTACAGTCTGCGTACGGCTCAACTGGGTAGAGCGGATATGCACTACCGCATGAACAGAAGCCTCAGCAGCTGCTGTCAAATCAACGGGCTGCGCATCAGCTCCATTGAAAGAAGCCAGTCGCATGTTATCATTCTGCTCGAATAAATCAGTGAAAGTAGCTGTCGGCTGATTCTTTTCCATCAATTTGTAAGTGGTAACACCTGCCACCCCAGCACTCAGCAATACAATTGCCACAATGCCTAATAAAGTTTTTGTCTGTTTCATATTTCTCATCATAATTGTTAATATTTTCGCTTGGTATATTTTAACGCCGCTAAGATAAGGGCAAAATTTATACACTTGTATCTTTTGTCACTTATTTTTGTCCTCTTTTAACTAAATACTCAAATAGCTTAACAGGGCTTAACGGCAAAGTCTGCCATTTTTACATTTTGTAAGAAAAAAGACAAGAAATTATGTCAAAGCAACGCCAATTCCAGGCATGTCAGGCAGCGTAATTATCCCATTTATGACTTCCATGCCCTTAAACCTGTCATTTGAAATCAGCAAGTTACCATCCAAGTCGGCAAAGTCAACGGCAGGCGACAACTGAGCAGCCGCACTTACAGCACAAGATGTCTCAGTCATACAACCCACCATCACCTTCATCCCCAAAGCTCTGGCAAAGTTCACCATCTTCCATGCCTCACGCATACCTGTGCATTTCATCAGTTTGATGTTGATGCCATGAAAGGCTCCCTGCAAACCAGCTACATCCTTAAGGCGTTGACATGACTCGTCGGCAAAGATGGGCAACGGACTACGTTCTGTCACCCAGGCAGTATCATCCAACTGGTTGATGGGCATGGGTTGTTCCACCATCACAATACCATGCTCTTTGAGCCAGTGAATCATTTCGAGAGCATATTCCTTATCTTTCCATCCTTGATTGGCATCGACTGCAATAGGCAAGTCTGTTACCTCGCGAATAGTTTCAATCATTTCCTTGTCATGGTCAGAACCCACCTTCACCTTCAATATATTGAACATGTCAGCACATTCTTTCGTCTTCTCCCTCACCACCTCTGGTGTATCAATACCAATAGTGAATGTAGTGCTGGGAGCAAGTGTTTTGTCCAATCCCCATATCTTATACCAAGGAGCACCTAATAATTTGCCGACCAAGTCATGCAATGCAATGTCCACTGCAGCCTTAGCAGCAGGATCTGCATCGCTCAGACCATCAATATAGGTAAGGATCTCTTCCATCTTGAAGGGATCGTCAAATTGTTCAAGATTTACCTTACTGAGAAATGCACTGACACTCTCGACCGTCTGGCCTAAATACTGGGGCATGGAAGCCTCACCGTAGCCTGTCACACCATCATATTCAATCTCCACCTGTACATCAGGCGTTGTGGTACGAGAATAAGATGAAACGGTAAAGACATGCTTCAATTTTAGCTCATAAGGGAAGAAACGGAGTTTCATACGAGCACCCTTCCCATGATTGATATTCGGGGCGGATATCTCATCGCGCTTACACCTGTTGATGGCAAGTCCTACTGTAGCACCTACCCCTACCATTCCGGCAGTTTTCAGGAAAGTTCGTCTATCTATCATTGATATTATTAATTATAGTAGGGATTTTTGTCAGTAGTATTCAGTCCTGCCTCTTTATTAATATACGGAAGTATGCGAACAGCATAAAGCAGACGGTTGAGGTTCATCTCATCAAAGAGTTCGTCTTCTGGCAGCAAACTGCTTACATGCACATTGCCCTGAGAATGGATGAAACGGCCATTGCCCAGATACATACCTACATGTGAAACACCCTCTTTGCGCTCTGGCGTTGCCTTACGACCGAAGAAAATCAAGTCGCCTGGTTCAATATTGCTATAGTCAGGAGCAATGTCAATATGTTGCCCAACCTTCACCATCTGCGATGCATCACGAGGAATAATCATATCGTGCATATAGTAGATATTACGGATATAGCCACTGCAATCCATGCCTTTAGAAGAAGTACCAGCCCATATATAGGGGAAGCCCATCATGGTATAAGCTGTCTCAATGAGCGATGCTGCATCCTGCTTCAAACCTTTGCGCCACTCCTGGATGGGCTGTGCCACAGTTTCAGAGATAAAACCTTTGCGACCATCGGGGAATTCCACCTGAAAGAACTTGTCCTGCTTTCCTAAAAGCTTGAGACGATCGCCTGCCACGACATCGGAAACCGTCTGAGAGTGATCATTCGCATCGGAATATACAGTACCAAAATGCTGAATTACCGTCACCTTGTCGGCCTTGTTCCATGCATCATATTCTGCTTTAGTCATGCGCCAGATACCTACAGGATGTACCCATCCTGTATAATCATCAGGGGTCTGTATCTCGTACCAAGTATCAAATGCCAACACCTTGACAGGCATACCCATCAACGCCTGTGTACTCATTTCCGCTGTAAAATTCGGCGTTTGACGTAGGTTGCATACCGAGAGGTTAACCACGGCATAGTCCTTGCCATCGTGGATGGCAGTGTCTTTCTCTTTCGTCTCAACAGCAGTAGCTGTTTTGGCTTCGTCTTTTAAGACAAATGGCAACGCTATTGCCAAAACAATCAGTGTGGAGAGTAATAAAATAGCACACATCATCTGTAGTAGTTTTTTCTTTGACATAACTTCATTTATTAGAGTTGTGCAAAGTTACACATTATTTTAAAAAAGACAATAAGATGAGGAAAACTTCACAACTTCTTGATGCTATCCTTAATTTGGGCCATGTTGCTGCGTGATACAGGAAGGTAGTCGAGACAATGATTGATGAGCAATTGCATGCTACCTGACTTGGAAATAATCTGCTGTACTTGCTGAAGATTGACAATGAAAGCTCGATGACAACGGATTATCATGGGATAGTTATGCAAGTCATCTTCTATCTGCTTAGAAGTAGCTCTCAGCATGTCGGTACGTACTTTGCCCTCGCATAAATGAAACACTTTCACATAGTTGCCAACAGCCTCAACATATAACAGATCAGATATCTGAAGACTGATACTGTCGTTGGTTGTACCTGTAAGTTTTATGACAGCATTTTGAGGTAATGAAATAGCTGCCTCCTTTTGTTCCTTCGTTACAGCATCATAAGGCACACTTGTCGGCAATAACGCTGTTTGCTGTATCTTTTGCAGTTGCTCGTTCAACAAACGTGTTTCTTCTAATTCAGCAGCTAAGTATCTGCTACGATACTTGAAACGCCAATAAAGGCCTATGGCAAAGGAGCAAAAAGCTATAATCAGCAGTGTTTCCAAAAAATTGCTCACAGAAAGTTGATTGCCCTCTATCTTATTGCTCAATATGAAATGACGATACAGGCAAATCATGAATGTTACTAAAGGTGTGTTGATAAACTGAAACCAAAGATTACGTCGTATGATATAATCTACCCCTTGGTCTTGGGATGCAGGCATGCCCACAATGTATTTCATTACCAAATCGGAGAACATACACACTACGACACCCATTACGAAGATATTCAATAGATGTATATATGCTTCCCATTGCCACATATCAAGGCCGAAAGGTTTAAATATCGCCAATGCCAGTATGACAAACAGACAACTGACGATGCGAACATGGAATATTTCTTGTAAACTACTACTCATATCGATTGCAAAGATATGATAAAAATACATTATTGCAAGCCATTCGTCACGCTATTCATCCCAGGAAAATACCATTCGTCACAAACATCCGCCATATATCCCAGAAATTTGGAGGTCTTTTCATCTCACTCTACTTTTGTACCTGTGAAAAGCAAGATAACTTGCAACTTTTAATAGAGAAAAGAAGTCTAACAATTATAATACAACGTTATGAAAATGAAATCTACTTTAAGAGGTATTATTGGTGTCATATTTGTATTAGCCAGCCTGCTAAAATTGGCTACTTTGTGGGGCATCATGCATTTGAGTTGGCTGGAGAATGCCACCGAAGAACCTAGCGTATACTATTTCGCTATTGCAATTCTCATTTTTGTGGGCCTTCACCTCATCTTTGAAGGCTTTAAGGGCTATCATGCCAACAATTATTTCATAAAGAGACTGAAGATTGTTATCGGCATAGTCATGGTAGTTGGTTTTTCACTCAAACTGGCTGTTATGCTGGGCCTCATCCATCTAAGCTGGTTGGAGAATGAATCATCAGATCCCCTGGAGCTGTATTTAGCTCTCTTTGTCCTATTATATTTAGGATGCTGGTTGATCATCGATGGATTCAGGAACAATTACGACCAATGGCTGCAACATCCATTGCCAATCAACGAGGATGGAAAGCGCATCAGTTGTTCTGCCAGCTTTGGTGGTGACGAGTATATTTATAAGGGTGAGACTTTCCACGGAGCACGTTTAGAAGCTACTTTCGGTGGTATCCGTTTGGATTTGCGTAATGCCGTTATCAATGAAGACGAGGAAATTGACATCCGCACCTGCTTTGGTGGCGTTGAGTTATTCGTGCCACCTACCATCAATATCGAGGTAAAAAGTCGTAGTTTCTTTGGCGGTGTGGGTAATGAAGCCATAAAAAGTACTGACCCCAAGGCGCCATGCCTGCATATAATAGCAAGCAACATATTCGGAGGGGTAGCAATAAAAAAATGAATAGTGAAATGCGAGAAATGAATTATTAATATTTACTACAACAATGAAGAATATAATTATGAAAATGGCAGCATTGATGGCTGCCACAATGATGACGATCGGAGTTACAGCCAAAACACATGACATCGGAGGAAAAGTAACAGACACACAAGGCACACCTATTCCTTATGTAAATGTAGTGTTATTATCTTTGCCTGACTCTGCCTTTGTACAGGGCGCAGTGACCAATAACGAGGGGTTGTTTAAGATTGCAACTAACAAGAACGACGGATTACTTCAAGTATCTTGCATTGGATATCAAACGACCTACGAGTCTGCTGCTGATGGACTTACCATTGTACTAGCAGAAGACTCTCAAC
>OMSH01000030.1 GCA_900313715.1 uncultured Prevotellaceae bacterium | reverse complement strand
AATGTGGCAATTACCCGTGCCCGCATGAAGTTGGTCATATTAGGTGATGCCTCCACCCTCGGCAAACACCCTTTCTATCACAAACTTATCGAATCTATTAAATAATAATTCCCCACCAATTGGCGGGGAATTATTATTATTTATTATCCATTATTTCATGGCAGCCAAAGCTTCGCCATCAGGATCGTTGCGAACCTCGCATACATCATTCAGGATCATAGTTGGCTTGTCAGCCTCGTTGAATGCAGGCCACTCTGGCAATGCACCGCAATTAGGATTGCCGGTACGCATGAATGACAGTAAAGCATCAGACATCTTGTCAGCCAAGTCACGAGGACGCTTGCCACCACCTGAGTGGGTAACCATGCGGTCGGTATTGCGGAACCAGAAGCAGATATCAATGCAATGGAATGCACGTGCGCGACCGTTGAACGTAGGAGGATTGAAACCGAACCATGCCAGATATACAGGAGCGCTCTGCTTAGCCTTCAACGTAATATTGTTGATGATACCTGTACGAGGACTGGTAGCCATACCAATAATGTCGCCTGCATTAGCCTGTGGGAATGCCTTCTGATAAGCAGCCGCTACGGCAGCGCCCTTGCCAGGATAACGCTGGTCAAGATATTTGCCCAAGCCCTCAGCATCCAGGTTCTCCAGTTCAGGATTAGCCTGTGCAGGACTGAACTCTGCCATGGTAGAGCAGTAAATCATAGGTACCTGAGCAGAAGGAGCATTCAGGTCGTCATAGTAACCAGCAGCAGGAATGTGCTTGCCATCAGCAACAGGCTGGAAGCCACCACGCATCATGCCACCACCCAGATTCTGGGTCTTGTTGAACTCCTGTACAGCTGCATTAGCCATTGCCAAATACTCTCTCCAAGGCATCTGCTGCAACTGCTCGACAGTCTTCTTGCTGTACTTCACGATAAACTTACCTAATTCACGACTATAGTCCTGTGACAAAGCATTGTTGGAGTTTCCACTCAATGCCACAGCTTTGTGTACCAATCCCTTGGTCTCAGGCATTGCCACCAGGGTACAAACCTTGGCACCGCCACCTGACTGACCCATGATGGTCACGTTGTTGGGGTCACCACCAAAGTTCTCGATATTCTTGTTCACCCACTTTAAGGCAGCTACCATATCCAAAGTACCTGCGTTACCAGAATCCTCATACTTTCCGTCAACGCCTGAGAAATCAGAGAAGCCGAAAGCATTCAGACGGTGGTTCACAGACACGAATACGATGTCGCCATAGCGAGCTAAGTTCTCACCATGGTAACCATCCTGTTCGATACCATTACCAGCAGCATAGCCACCACCATGGAACCATACCATCACAGGACGTTTCTTGCCGTCAGCCAGACCCTTGGTCCAAACATTCACGAACAAGCAATCCTCACTCAGGTTGCTGTAGTTCCAGTGATCACGCCATACACCAGGATTGTTGGCATAGTTGGGATCATTCTGCGGTGCGCAGTAGCCGTACACCATTGCTGGAACGATACCATCCCAAGGTGCTGGCTCCTGTGGAGGCATGAAACGGTTTGCACCTTCTGTACTGGCGCCGTAACGAACACCCAGGAAAGTGTAAACATCTCTTGACATGAAGCCCTGCACCTTACCATACTGGGTCTGTGCAATGGCAATGTCGTCACCAATAAATACTTGCTGCTCGTCAGCCTCACTGTTGGCAGCATTGTTGTTCTGATTGCCGGTGCAAGCAGAGAAGCCCATCAGCAGGGCAGTTGCACACAGCGCTAAGAAAGAAAGTTTTTTCATATTGCTTTAATTTTAAAGAATAACACCGCAATATTAGCAATAATTACATTTTCAACCAAATGTTTTGGTTACAAATTACACCCTAATATAATAGGGTATAGTTGCATGTAGATGACCACCTCTCTAAAATGCTGAGGAAAGTTAAATTCCATCTTTTTCCCTCCCCTTTTCCCTGCGTTTATCCACTTTTCCCTGTTTTTCTATTTGGCAGAGGAAATAGACAGGGAAAAAAGGGAAAAACGGAAATGGGTGCATTATCTTCGCAGACGCGCTGAACACGGAACGCAGACAATTGGTGAAGCTGGTGCCAAAGGTTTTCCAAACCTGTTTCATGGAGCATATAGATGATATCAACGAACTGGCAGCCAGTGTCACGACTATCCATCCAATGCCGGGTGAAGATGACTTTCAAGCTCTTTTTCTTGCCATCGCCAAATACCAGTGGATTTCCGGAAAATTGTACGAGCAGAGCCATTCAGCGTGTATTACGTCTGAACCCTACAACAAGGTATTCCACACCAATATCAACGGGAAACCCGTGGATTTCAATCGCCTGCGCAAGCAGATAGGACAGATGGTAAGCATGATAGAGCGTAAGAACCATTGGTTCTGCATCTACAGCGTACTGAAATACCGCAACCTCATCAAAGACCCTGTAGCCACCCATTTTGCCGAACAGATGCAAAGTACCGACTGGTTCCCTCACCTGCCCGATGTGCTTCGGTTTACAGGAGAAACCTTGACAGAATACAACGGCTACCTGAACGACACTTCCTTCCCTACCTGGAACCGTGACCGATACGACAGCTTCCGCCTGCGCAAAGGCAAGAAGAAATGGTCGCCCGACCTGTGGAGCAAGTTCCAGCGCCTCTGCTACCAGCTTGACGAATGTTTCTCTGGATAATGATTTGGGAATAATTCATTAGAATACCATCATACCCCCTCCCCCCTTCGGGGTACTCCCCCTTTCTAAGGGGAGAGCTTGGGGGATGGCTTTGGGACACACATCATCAGCTTTGCTTTTTCAAGCAACTTATGGTTCCGCTGCTACCTGAGACGTGGGTTCATAGGGTTCGTATGGTTCCAAAGTTGTACCAATCTCATAAAGATATTCAGGGGCGAAATCTGCCCCATTATCCCATTCAATGGTATTGAACTTGATAGAGAAAGTCTTGAAATAGTCAATGTCTTTTAATGGTGAAAAGACACTGCCATTCAAGGATTTGCTTAAGTCAGCAATCCTTGTTTCACCAGTATTGAACAGCAACTTTACCCTGTAACCGTCCAAGTATTCAGCTTTAACTACTTCCAAAAACATAATATTCTTATTTCAGTGGTTCAATCTTGTCAAGAGGTTCTCCACGTTGAGCTTTCTCCCAATTATCCATTAATTCATTACGGTGTTCTTCAAGCCATTCAAGAACCATACGCAATGCTCGACCTGGCATTTCTCCTTTCACAATACCGTCTTTGATATGTACTATTATTTTGTAATCGCCATACCACGCATGAAAATGTGGTGGTTGATGGTCAGCAAAGTTCATCAAAATATAAATACCATAAAAAAGACTAATCTGAGGCATAATTCTTTATAATTAATTGTTTCTGCAAAAGTACATATTATTCAAGAAAGGCCAAAGCTTTTCACAAGATATTATATATATGTAGGAATCGTTGGGTAACAGCAGCAGTAAAAACAAGGGGGAACCTATAGTGAGGCTCCCCCTGTTGTTTTAGATGCGAAAAGCTGATTAGTTGTTCTCAGGACGCAGCTGACGAACCACCTCAGCGGTACGCCACATCTCAGAGTTGTGCAAAGCTGCCAGCTCCTTCTCCAGACCTACGCGATAGTCGGGCTTAGAGTTAGAATCGATACTGATCTGAGCTTCATTGCCACACTTCACGCTTGCATAGAGCTGCTGCATTACAGGCTTGATGGCATCGTGGAAGCGAGGGAACCAGTCGAGAGCACCACGCTGAGCAGTAGTAGAGCAGTTTGCATACATCCAGTCCATACCTTTCTGAGCAAACAAAGGCATGAGTGACTGAGTCAGTTCCTCAACGGTTTCGTTGAAGGCCTCTGAAGGAGAGTGACCGTTCTCACGCAACACCTCATACTGAGCCAGGAGCAAGCCCTGGATAGCGCCCATCAGTGAGCCACGCTCACCAGTCAGGTCAGAAGTAGCCTCACGCTGGAAAGTGGTCTCGAACAGATAACCAGAACCAATACCGATACCCAATGCCAAGGTACGGTCGAGAGCCTTACCTGTAGCGTCCTGATATACTGCATAAGATGAGTTCAGGCCACGACCCTCGAGGAACATAGTGCGCAAAGAGGTACCTGAGCCCTTAGGAGCCACCATAATCACGTCAATATCCTTCTGAGGAACGCAACCGGTACGGTCGTTCCATGTAATAGCAAAGCCATGAGAGAAATACAGTGCATTGCCTGGCTGCAAGCACTTCTTCAAGGTTGGCCATACTGACATTACTGCTGCATCAGAGAGCAGGCACATCACGATAGTACCCTTGGTAGCAGCCTCTTCGATAGAGAAGAGGGTCTCACCAGGTACCCAACCATCAGCCTTTGCCTTCTCAAAAGTCTTGCCTGGACGCTGGCCAACGATGACGTTAAAACCATTGTCACGCAGGTTACATGCCTGACCAGGACCCTGTACACCATAGCCAATAACAGCAATAGTTTCATCTTTCAATACCTCACGAGCCTTCTCCAATGGAAACTCTTCACGTGTCATCACTTCTTCAATGACACCGCCAAAATTCATTTTTGCCATTTTCTTTCTTGTATTAATTAAGTTTATCAAATATCACTTTTGACCGGCAGACTACCTCTTGTCGGTTCTTCTTAACTTCCACATCATAGTGACCATCATCCAGCTTATCCATATAAAATGCCATGTTGTCAGTGGACATGGTCTCAGCCACGTATGCCATCTCAAACCTGCGCACCCGCTGTTCTCTAAAAGCATCTACAGGAAACAGGTCGAGGATATGTTCGATATAACGGATACTGTTTACATGACCGTTAATATCCATGTCGCTATACCTCACAGGCAACTCCTCAACAGGTTCCTGACTGCTCACCTTGATGCGTGAAGGCTTCTCAATAGGACACTCCCTGTCGCAGATATAGCCGGCAATGTCGCCTTCATGTACAGCCATCAAGTCAACAGGCTTTCGGGTATCGGTGTTTATCATCGCCCAAACCGAGCGGGCGTAAGCCACAGCCTTCCCGTCTTTGTCGAGTACGGCGAAGTTACGGTCGGTAAACAAGCGATACACATTCTCCACCCATGTCTCGATGGTGAATGGTTCGTACTGAAAAGGCAGGTCGGTAAGCATCTCCAGGGCAAGCCTTGACAGCACCCAGGTATAATGCTCCTTATTCAGCCGGTCGATGCCAAAGCCCCTGTCGTGGGAATGGAAGCCCGCCACGTTCAGCAAATGGTTGCCCAGCACCCCAATGGTCAGGTGGCCCGTATAATCTACATGAAACGGCTCGGCCACAAACTGATAAGTACCTATCTTACCTAATTCGCTCATATTCCCCTCTGTTCGTATTTCTTACCACGTT
>OMSH01000185.1 GCA_900313715.1 uncultured Prevotellaceae bacterium | reverse complement strand
TTGACGGAGGGATTTATCAACGATTATGTTGATTTCATCAAGAAGACGGGTACCAAGAACTTCGGTCTGAATATCGACTTCAGCGTGTTCCGTACTACTCGTGGTCGTGAAACTCCGGGACAGACTGCTCATTACAGCAAGCCAGAGGATATTATTCCATTGCTGCCTTACATCTATTGCTGTCACGCTAAGTTGTTCCATATGAGCGACGACTTTAAAGAGACAGAGATTCCATACGAAGAAGTGTTGAAGATTATGATTGACCACAACTGGAACGGCTATCTGCTCAGCGAGTATGAGGGTAGCGACAAGTACGACCAGGGCTATGAAGTGGGTCAGACACTGCGCAAGCAGCACATCATGATGAAGAGAATTTTAGGTGATTAATGAAGGAGGAAACAGTATGGAAAAACAAGTAATACAATCTGTAGGATTTAGGAATATCACTGAGGGGGGCAAGGTTACTGGCTTCCAGGTGAAAATTCGTCTGCCTTATTACAGAGGCGTTTTCTTGAGCCAGGTAAAGGTGGGCTCTATTGTTGTCGATGGTGAGGAAATTACCAAAGACCATATCCTGTGGCGCTTGAATGGTTCTGACTATACTTGGCAGGAGATGCTGAAGGCTGGTAATGTGCACTGGAATCCATTGGAGCTGGTTACTCTGGTTGTAGATAAACCTGGTGGCTTGAAACAGGGCTATCATGACCTGAAGTACAGCTATGCCTGCACGCACTCATACATGCCGCCTATCATGGAAGAACTGATGCAGCCTGATAAACCAGAGACCGTTTATCTGGTGGAATTCGGACATATTCACAACACTCGCCGACTGATTATTGTTTAGGCGAAAAGTGACGTAATTCACAGGAAGCTCCTCCTTCAAGTGAGGAGCTTTCTTTATTAAATCAATCATTTAACAAGTTATGAATAAGAAGCTGGTTTTTATAGGAGTATGTTTGCTGATTTTTGGGCTAAAAGTACAGGCTCAGCAAGTAACGAGTTATGCTACTGACGTTACTCGTACACTGGACATGACAAAGGGACAAACCACACAAGGCGTCTCTAAAACGGGGTTGCCTGAAATACAAATCAACCCCTCTATCCGCTATCAGGAAATCGATGGATTCGGGGCTGCGATCACTGGCTCCACTGCCTACAACTTGTCGTTGATGCCTGCAGCAGCAAGGCACGCTTTCTTGGAGGAAACATTTGCTCCCGATAAGTTTGGCTTCAGCTATGTGAGGGTGAGCATAGGTTGCTCAGATTTCTCTCTGAGCGAATATACACTATGTGACGAACCTGGCATTGAGCATTTCGGTTTGACGGTAGAGGAAACCAAGTATGTGATTCCTGCTTTGAAGGAAATACTCGCCATTAATCCTGCACTTAAGATTATGGGTACCCCGTGGACTTGTCCGAAGTGGATGAAAGTGAAGAGTTTGGAAGAAACAGTGCCATTTGATTCGTGGACAGGAGGACAACTCAATCCTGCATACTATCAGGATTATGCTCACTATTTTGTGTTGTGGATACAGGCCATGCAGCAGGCTGGTGTGCCTATCTATTGTATCACACCACAGAACGAACCGTTGAATCGAGGCAATTCAGCTTCTTTATTCATGGGTTGGAAAGAACAGCAAGCCTTTGTGAAACAGGCATTGGGTCCTGCATTGCGCAAGGCTAATTTGGCTGTAAAGGTTTATGCATTCGACCATAATTACAACTACGACGATATGCCTGACCAGCAACAATATCCTTTACATATTTACGAAGATGCAGAAGCTGCCAGGTTCTTTGCTGGTGCTGCTTACCACAACTATGGAGGAAGACCATCAGAATTGCTTCGCATCCAACGTGAAGCACCAGATAAAGAGTTGGTGTTCAGTGAGGCAAGTATCGGTACTTGGAACAATGGCAGGGACTTGGAGAAGTCTCTTCTGCGAGATGTGGAGCAGTTGGGTTTGGCTACCGTCAATGGTTGGTGCAGAGGCTCTGTGGTATGGAACCTGATGCTTGACAACGATCGTGGTCCGCATCGTGGCGAAGGGGCTTGTGCCACATGCTATGGGGTAGTGGATATCGACAATACTGACTATACCACCATTACCCGCAACTCCCATTTCTATGCGATGGCACATATGAGTGTGGCAGCAAAGCCTGGTGCTTATCGCATTGCTTCCAACGATAAAGCTGCAGAAGGACTAACTTATGCTGCTTTCATCAATCCAGATGGTTCTTTTGGCTTGGTGATCAGCAATCAGGGTGAAGCCCAACAAGTAAATGTTTCCTTAAATGGTGTTGCTGCTTTCGTGGCTGAATTACCTGCAAAGGCTGTGGTGTCGTATAGCTGGAAATAAATGAAATGTATAGTTGCCATAGATTCTTTTAAGGGGTGCTTGACTTCTGTTGAGGCCAATGCTGCTGCTTGTAATGGAGTGTTGCAGAAACATCCTGATGCACAGGTGGTGCAGATTCCCGTGAGCGATGGGGGCGAAGGGTGGATAGCTGCCTTTCATGCAGCTATTGGTGGAGAACTGGTCGAGATTGATGCGCTTGACCCATTGATGCGTCCTATCCGAGCTTGCTACCTGAAGAAAGAAGATTTGGCAGTGATTGAGATTGCCAAAGCCAGTGGACTGACTTTGCTGAAACCTGAGGAACGAAACCCTATGAAGGCTACTTCCTATGGCACAGGACAACTGATAGCTGATGCTATCAGAAAAGGTTGCAAAAGGTTAATCATAGGCTTGGGTGGAAGTGCTACGAGTGATGCAGGAAAGGGAATGCTACAGGCTCTTTCGGATGCTCTCATCAATTTCCAAGATTTGCATATCAGTGTTGCTACAGATGTGGTGAATCCTTTGTGCGGACCTATGGGTGCTGCTCATGTGTTTGGTCCCCAGAAAGGTGCCACACCAGCTATGGTGGAAGAATTGGACCAACGTGCTTTAGTTTTTGCCCAACAATCTGCTCAGCAGATGGGCTACGATTGTTCCAATAAACCTGGTGCTGGTGCTGCAGGTGGCCTGGGCTATGCTTTCATGCAATATTTGCATGCCGATTGCCGATTGGGCATTGATCTGTTGCTTGATACCATCGATTTTGACAGACTATTGAAAGGTACCGACTTGGTGATTACAGGTGAAGGTGGAGCTGATGCCCAGACACTGATGGGCAAATTACCTTCGGGCATCATGCAAAGAGCTAAGAGATTTGGTATTCCTACGGCCTTGATAGCTGGAAAAATAAAAGACAAAGAGGCGCTGCTCGAAGCAGGTTTTGTTCAAGTGTTGTGCATCAATCCTGTTGATTTGCCTTTGACGGAGGCTATGAAGAAAGATGTGGCAGAAAGAAATATTGCGAATACAGTAGGGTTGCTTGTTTAAGAAGCAATTATTTTGTAATTTCGCACCCTGAAATGAAGATAGATGAATTGCAACAGCTGCTGGTGAAACATCCGCAAGTTGCGGCGATGAGCCAGCTGATTAATTCAGGTAAGGTAAAGCATATTTTTTGCGGAGGTCTCAAGGCTTCTGCCTCTTCTGTTTATGCCTCTGCGTTAATAGGTAACACCCATTGCCCCTTTGTTTTCATCTTGGGCGACCTTGAAGAAGCCGGCTATTTCTATCATGACCTTGTGCAATTGTTGGGTGATGAACAGGTGCTGTTCTTCCCTTCATCTTTCCGTAGAGCCATAAAATTCGGTCAGAAAGATGCTGCCAACGAAATATTGCGCACTGAGGTGTTGAGTCGCCTGGAGAAGAATGTTGCCAATTTGTTTGTGGTGACTTATCCTGATGCGTTGGCCGAGAAAGTGATAGCCCGCCAGGAACTGGATGAGAAGACGATCAAGATTAAGACTGGCGACCAGCTGGATATGAAGTTTGTAACTGACTTGTTGCAGCATTACGGATTTCAGTATACTGATTATGTGTATGAACCAGGACAGTATGCGCAACGAGGCAGTATCATTGATGTCTTCTCCTTCTCATCAGAATATCCCTATCGTATAGACTTTTTTGGCGATGAGGTGGACAGTATCCGTACCTTCGAAATTGAGAGCCAGTTGTCGAAAGATAAAAAAGACAGCATAGTCATTGTGCCAGATCTCAGTGCAGGATTGTCGCGTGAGGGGGATGGTGGTATGGTGTCTTTCCTTGATTTCCTGCAACCCGAAACCATGGTGGTGATGCGTGATTTGTTCTGGTTGCGCGAACGTATTCAACAGGTGCATGATGAAGCTTTGACGGAGCAAGCCAAGTTGGCTCGTGAAGCAGAAGAACAGGGGAAGCTGATATTGGAAGGGAAGCTAACTGATGGCGATGAGTTTATGCACAAGGTGGTGGCATTCAGACGAATGGAGATTGGCTTGAAACCTACTGGTACTCCTGATGCCTCTCTGTCGTTTGACACAGATATACAACCTATCTTCCATAAGAATTTCGACTTGTTGAGTGAACGTCTTCAGCAATATATGGCTGATGGCTATCGTTTGTTTATCTGTAGCGATAGCAAAAAACAAACAGAACGTATCAAGGCTATTTTTGACGATAGGGGTGACAACATTGAGTTCACTGCTGTTGAGAAGACAATACACGAAGGTTTCGTTGACCATCAGCAACGCATATGCATGTTTACCGACCATCAGATATTTGACCGTTTCCATAAATATAACCTTAAGAGTGATAAGGCGCGAAGTGGTAAGATTACACAAAGTCTGAAGGAACTCAACGAGTTCCAATTGGGTGACTATGTGGTGCATACCGATCATGGTGTGGGGCGTTTTGCTGGTTTGGTGCGCATCCCTAATGGCAACACCACGCAGGAGGTGATGAAACTGGTGTATCAGAATGATGATGTGGTGTTCGTCTCTATCCATTCGCTGCATAAGGTATCGAAATACAAGGGCAAAGACGGTGAACCTCCTCGCCTGAATAAATTGGGTTCAGGAGCTTGGGAACGCATCAAGGACAGAACCAAGACCAAGATAAAAGACATTGCTCGTGATCTTATTAAACTGTATGCTGCTCGTAGGGATGAGAAGGGCTTTGCTTATAGTCCCGACAGCTTTATGCAGAAAGAGTTGGAGGCATCATTCCTTTATGAGGATACGCCTGATCAGAGCAAGGCAACTGCTGATGTGAAGGCCGATATGGAGAGCGACCGCCCGATGGACCGTCTGGTGTGTGGTGATGTGGGCTTTGGTAAGACAGAGGTAGCTATTAGGGCTGCTTTCAAGGCTGTGAGCGATAACAAGCAGGTAGCTGTATTGGTGCCAACTACCGTACTGGCTTATCAGCATTATCAAACTTTCAAGGACAGACTTAAAAATATGCCTTGTCGTGTTGAATACCTGAGTCGTGCCCGCTCGGCAAAAGATGCCAAACAAATTCTTGCTGACTTAGCAGAGAACAAAGTAAACATCCTGATTGGTACCCATAAGATTTTAGGCAAGGAAGTAAAATTCAAAGACTTGGGATTGCTGATTATCGATGAGGAACAGAAGTTTGGCGTGAGTACCAAAGAGAAATTGCGCCAAATGAAAGTGAATGTTGATACCCTAACGATGTCGGCTACTCCGATTCCTCGAACTTTGCAATTCTCACTGATGGGGGCACGTGACCTTTCTGTTATTCAAACCCCACCTCCCAACCGTTATCCCATACAGACTGAAGTACATACTTTTAATGAGGAGGTGATAGCTGATGCCATCAATTTTGAGATGAGTCGCAATGGACAGGTGTTCTTTGTCAACAATCATATTTCTAACCTGGAAATACTCAAAAATTTGATTTTGAAGCATATTCCGGATTGTCGTGTAGCTATAGGGCATGGACAGATGGATCCTGCTGCCTTAGAGGAAATTATTATGGGTTTCGTGAATTACGACTATGATGTTTTGCTTTCTACTACTATTGTGGAGAACGGAATCGACATCCCCAATGCCAATACCATAATCATCAACGAAGCACACAATTTCGGCCTTTCCGACCTGCACCAGATGCGAGGCAGGGTGGGACGTAGTAACAAGAAAGCTTTCTGCTACTTGTTGGCTCCTCCATTATCTACGCTTACACAGGAAGCTCGTCGCCGTTTGCAAGCCATTGAGAACTTCTCTGGATTAGGAAGTGGCATACATATCGCTATGCAAGATCTCGACATTCGTGGTGCAGGCAATATGCTGGGTGCTGAACAAAGTGGCTTTATTGCCGATGTGGGTTATGAAACCTATCAGAAGATTTTAGGAGAAGCTGTGCATGAGCTGAAGATGGAAGAGTTCAGTGAACTGTTTGTTGAGGCTAACAACCAAAATGAAGAAGATAGGGGTGAGCATTATGTAGATGAATGTCAGATTGAGAGTGACCTTGAATTGCTCTTGCCTGCTAACTATGTTGTGGGTAGCAGTGAGCGTATGTTGTTGTATCGTGAACTCGATAATCTTTCTACCGATAAGGATGTAGAGGACTTTAAAATCAAATTATTGGATAGATTTGGTCCTATACCCCAAGAAACAGAAGAGCTCCTGCGTATAGTGCCTTTACGAAAGTTGGCAGCAAGGTTGGGGGTGGAGCGGATTTTCCTGAAAGGCGGACGTATGACGTTGTTTCTGGTATCAAATCCTGAGAGTCCTTATTATAAGGGTAAGATGTTTGGCAAACTCATCGACTATATGATGAAATACACTCGCCGTTGTGAATTGAAGGAACGTAATGACCACAAACGTTCCATGTTGGTGAAGGATGTTGAGAGTGTGGAGCATGCGCTGCTCGTTCTTCAAGAGATCTATGCTATGGGCGAAGTTCAATGACGCCCATATAGCTTGTCAATTAGGTCGGTGCGATGAATGCGTCGCAATTCGTTGATGATTTCACGCTTTTGCTCTGGCTGATACCAGAAGAAGAAAAGACGTTGCGCAAGTTTCTCTCGTTGCGTGCGAGCACTGAACACAGGCTCTAAGGTATAGGGATGAAATCCTGTGTACCATGTTTCTGTTGATACGGTCATTGGGGTAGGCGTGAAGTCCTGCACTTGTTCCAAGTGAAAATCGAGCTTCTTTGTGATCACAGCCAATTCTGCCATATCTTCCTCTTTGCATCCAGGGTGACTGCTGATAAAATAAGGGATAATCTGTTGTCGCAGATTCTCTTGGGTATTGATGCGGTCGAATATCTTCTTGAACTCCTCAAACAGTTTGAACGAAGGTTTGCGCATGAGGTAAAGTACATCATCGCTTGTATGCTCGGGTGCTACTTTTAATCTGCCACTAACATGTTTGGTAATCAATTCTTTAGTGTATTGCTGGTTGGCTTTGTTAATTTCTTCATTCTCATTTCTGTGTAGTAGTAAATCATAACGCACACCACTTCCAATAAAGCTTTTCTTAATGCCAGGCAAAGCGTCAACAGCGTGATAAATATCCAATAACGGACGATGGTCATTGTTTAAGTTTTTACATACTGATGGGTGGGCACATGATGGGCGTTTACACTTCTTACACAACTCCAGGTTCTTCCCGTGCATACGGTACATGTTTGCAGAAGGACCCCCCAAATCGCTCAGATAACCTTTGAAGTCTGGCATTTGTATTACCTTCTTCACCTCTTTCAGGATACTCTCTTTACTACGACTAACGATAAATTTACCCTGATGTGCAGAGATGGTGCAGAAAGCACAACCACCAAAGCATCCTCTGTGCAAGTTGATGCTGAACTTTATCATGTCGTAGGCAGGAATGCGCTTGCCTTTATATTTAGGATGAGGCAAACGAGTATAGGGTAAGTCAAACGAATGGTCCAACTCAGCTTCCGTCATAGGAGGGTAGGGTGGATTCACTACCACTATTTGCTTGCCCGTTCGTTGCAGAATGCGTTGTGCGCTCCACTTGTTGCTCTCCTCTTCAATATGTCTGAAATTGGCTGCTTCCTTCTTCTTGTCCTTCACACATTCTTCGTGTGAGAACAGAATAATATCAGTTTCTTGTTGCTCAATGTTGTTAGTAAGATAAGCAATCTGAGGCGTGTCAGTCAGTGGTTCGCCACGCTCTATCTTGCGAGCAATCTCCACTACAGTTTTTTCGCCCATGCCATACATCAGAAGGTCAGCACCACTGTCCAATAAGATGCTCGGGCGTACGCGATCTTCCCAGTAGTCGTAGTGGGTAAGTCGTCGCATACTGGCCTCGATGCCCCCTAAGAATACAGGAACATCGGGGAATAGCTGTTTAAGAATCTTAGTATAAACAATACTGGGGTAATCGGGCCTCATGTCTGTACGCCCATCAGGGGTATAAGCGTCTTCATGACGGATGCGCTTGTTGGCCGTGTATTTGTTGACCATGCTGTCCATACACCCCGGACTGACACCAAAAAACAATCTTGGTTTGCCCAGTTTCTTGAAGTCACGCAAATCGTCACGCCAGTTGGGTTGTGGCACAATGGCCACCTTCAGTCCTTCTGCCTCGAGTATTCGTCCGATAACAGCTGCACCAAATGAAGGGTGGTCAATATAGGCATCGCCACTGAACAGAATCACGTCCAGTTCGTCCCATCCCCTCAATTCCATTTCTTTTTTAGTGGTAGGTAACCAGTCTGTTAAGTTGTTCATACTATAACCAGTCTGTCACTTTGCTCAAACTTCAGAATTCTCAGTTGGATTCTCTACTTCAGGATGCTCTGCGTTCCAAGTAGTATAAAGTGCCATCAGTTTCTGCAGACCAAAAGCCTTCATGTTGTCGTGATAGATTACATCAATACACAAGTTCAGCAAGTCTTTTATGTCGCCATTCTCTGCTGCTATGAGTGAACGCACACTGAGTTTCAGTTTTTCAAGCACATTCTCATCCACAAAACCATTGCTGTCGGTCAGGTTATTGAATAACCCATATTTGCGGATAGTCGTTAAGTGGTTGTCGCTGATTTGCATCGAGCGCGTTCCACTTTGGTTTGTCTGTATGGTGTACATATCTCTATTTTTTAATTGTTGTGACAAATATAATCATATTATTTGAAATATCAACCTATTGCCTCTTTCAATTGTTGCAAAGCTTGTTGAAGCACACTGCGTGGGCATCCTACATTCAAGCGCATAAAGCCTTTACCCTCTTTGCCGAACATGGTTCCATCGTTCAGCGCCAGATGAGCCTTATCTACAAATAGGTTCACCAGTTCTTCCTGGCTAAGACCCAGTTTTCTGCAATCCAGGAATATCAGATACGATGCCTGAGGTTTCAACATACTGATAGCTGGAATGTTGTCTTTTAGGAATTGTTCAGTAAAGTCAATGTTCGCTTGTACATATGCCAGCATTTGTTTCAGCCACTCTTCCCCTTGTTCGTAGGCTGATGCACAAGCAGAATAAGCAAACATATTGCCCATAGATAGTTCACTCGATTCCATGAACTTATTGAACTTCTCTCGAATCATGGGGTTGAAGATCAAACTGTAAGAGCTACTGATTCCAGGCATATTAAACGCTTTGCTGGGTGCCATGAATGTTATACTGTTCATGCGGGCTACCTCTGATATAGTAGAAAACGAGTGGTGCTTATACCCAGGCAACGTGAGGTCAGCATGTATCTCGTCACTTACCACCAGTGTGTCATTCTCTTTGCATATTTCTGCTACTCGTTGCAACTCCTCCACTTTCCAAACTCTTCCTCCAGGGTTGTGAGGGTTACATAAGATAAACATCTTGCATCCCTTAATATCATGTCTGAAACGCTCGAAATTGATATTGACTTGTCCATCGTAGATGTCCAGTTGATTGTACACAACCTCTCGGTTATTGTGCTCAGATACCAAGAAAAACGGATGATAAACAGGAGGTTGTACCATTACTTTGTCGCCTGGTTGAGTAAAGCAGTTCAAAGCAAAAGCAATGCCTCTTACAATGCCTGGCACAAAGCAGATGTCTTGTAGTTGAACCTTGATGCCATGATGTCTGTCCACCCACTTGATAATGTTGTCATACCATCTCTGACAAGGTTGTGTGTACCCAAGAATTCCAAGGTCTAATTGCTGTCGTATGGAATCAATAATGAACGATGGCGTACGGAAATCCATATCAGCCACCCACATAGGTAGCAAATCGTCACGTCCCCAATTCTCAAGCACGGCATCATATTTCACACAATCTGTGCCTTTGCGCACGATAATCTCATCAAAATCGTATTTCATTAAATATGGATAGTTTTATTAGTTTCAAAGATAATGCAAAGATAGATTATTTCAACAAAATAAAAAAGCCCCGAAAGCATTAAAGCTTCAGGGCTTTCTAAACGTCAGGCATCTTGTTTCTCCTGCATGTCAATTTCCTCACCTTTCTTGTCGTAGAATTTATATTGCAAGAAAGCGAGACTTTGATCAGGAATAACGCCGATGCTAAATCCATACTTCATCTGCCATTGTCTTTTAATAGATAGCAGTCCTTTGTTGACATAAGCTGCCACATAAGGATGTATGTGTAATGAGAATTTGGTTATCTTCACCTTGTTCACCAGGTAGTCTATTTTGCTCTCCAATGAGTCTGTAAAGAGGATAGACGGTCGAATCTTACCCTTGCCAAAGCAGGTTGGGCATGTTTCCATCGTGTCTATGTCCAATACAGGCCTTACCCTCTGTCGAGTAATTTGCATGAGTCCGAATTTGCTCAAAGGCAAGATTTTATGCCTTGCCCTGTCTTTTTGCATATTCGCGCACATTCTTTCATATAACTTCTGACGGTCTTCCGCCAATGCCATATCAATGAAATCCACTACGATGATGCCCCCCATATCACGCAATCTGAGTTGTCGTGCCAGTTCGTCGGCGGCACCCAAGTTTACTTCCAGTGCGGTTGTTTCCTGATTGTTGGTCTTCGTACGATTTCCGCTGTTCACGTCAACTACGTGCAAGGCTTCCGTATGTTCAATAATCAGGTAAGCACCACTCTTGTAGGAGATAGTACGTCCGAACGACGACTTGATCTGCTTGGTTACTCCAAAGTTATCATAGATAGGAAGTTCGCCTTTGTACAGCTTCACGATTCCTGCCTTCTCAGGGGCTATGATTGATACATAATCCTTGATTTCGTTATATTCAGCTTCATCGTTTACATAGATGTGCTCGAAATCAGGATTGAACAAGTCACGCAACATACCTACGGCACGGCTTGTCTCTTCGTAAATCAGTGTCGGAAATTTCGTTGCCTTCTGCACTTTCAGCATGGCATCATCCCATCTCTTCAGCAAGACTTTAAGTTCTGCGTCGAGTTCTGCTACACGTTTTCCTTCGGCTACCGTCCTGACGATTACCCCAAAATTTTTGGGCGTTATACTCATCAGCAACTGCTTGAGGCGTGCACGCTCTTCACTCGATTTAATTTTTTGCGATACGGAAATCTTATCGTCGAAGGGCATGAGTACCAGATACCTGCCGGCAAACGACAGTTCTGTTGTTAGTCTTGGCCCTTTAGTTGAGATAGGTTCCTTAACAATCTGCACCACCACTTCTTGCCCCACTTCCAAGTAGTCGGATATTGATCCTTCTTTCGGTAGGGTAGGCATTATAGGTGCCTTGCTTATGGGGTTCAGTTTCTTCTTGTTGCTTAAAACTTGCTTGACATACTTGTTTGCAGAGCTGAATTTTTCGCCCAAGTCTAAGTAGTGAAGAAATGCTTCCTTCTCGTATCCCACATCCACGAAGCATGCATTGAGTCCAGGCATTATTTTCTTAATGCGTCCCAAATAAATGTTGCCCACGTTGAAAGCTGTGTTGTTGCCTTCTTTCTGAAGTTCTACCAACTGTTTGTCTTCCAACAGGGCGATGGAAACCTCCTTAGGTTTCACATCCACCACAAGTTCGTTAGTCACTGGGTTACTTTTTATAAAAAAGTTAAAGATCTCTTTTGTCTTTCGACAAACATAATTTACAATTATAAATAATAAGGACAAACTTGAACAATAAACACTCAAATTTGTCCTTCTTATTTATTACAAATCAGACCAAGAAATGTTTACTTGCTCTTATGCCTATTCTTTCTTAGTCTTTTCTTACGCTTATGCGTAGCCATCTTATGTCTTTTTTTCTTCTTTCCGCTTGGCATAGCTTTCGAAAATTAAAGGGTTAATAAATTATTTTTTTACTTGCAGTGTAAAAGTCTTAGCTGGCTTGAAAGCTGGAATGTTATGTTCTGGAATGATCAGGGTAGTATTCTTAGAGATGTTACGAGCGGTCTTCTGAGCGCGCTTCTTAACAATAAAGCTACCAAAACCACGGAGATATACATTCTCCTCTTTCTCCAAAGAGTTTTTAACTGCTTGCATAAATGCTTCTACTGTAGCGGTAACTGACTTCTTGTCTACGCCAGTACTCTTGGCGATTTCGTTAATGATATCAGCTTTAGTCATTTCTTTATAATTTTTAGTTAGTTAGTATTTTCGGACTGCAAATATACTACCAATTTTCTAAATCCCAAAACAGGAATGCCTTTTTTTTTATAAAAACTCGCATTTTGAGTAAATTAAGTATTTACTTCCTTCGCTTTTTATTATTTTTGTGGTCGTTTTTATCGAAAAATAACCATGAGCTTTTTTAGTCATACTATATTAACATGGTATAGCCGTCATCGCCGTGACTTGCCTTGGCGTAATACCACCGACCCCTATCGCATTTGGATATCGGAGATCATCCTTCAACAGACGCGTGTGAGTCAGGGCTATGACTATTTCCTTCGTTTCATGGAGCGCTTCCCCAATGTACAGACATTGGCTGAGGCTCCTGAAGATGAGGTGATGCGTCTTTGGCAAGGACTGGGATATTACTCGCGTGCCCGTAACCTGCATGCAGCAGCCAAAAGCATATGCAACAGACAATCAGCATCACACTGTCAAGTCATTAACGATATAGCGAAAAGCGAAGGGGAGCCAATGGTTTCACCAACTTCGGAAGAGGAAGGCGATAGTCTGTTTCCTAAGTCATTTGAGGAGGTGCGGGCACTCAAAGGGGTAGGCGATTATACAGCTTCAGCTATCTGCTCGTTTGCCTACAACATGCCATATGCCGTAGTGGATGGCAATGTATATCGTGTGTTAGCCCGTTATTTCGGCATCCACGAGCCTATTGATACTACTCAAGGCAAGAAGTTGTTTGCTGCTTTGGCACAAGACCATCTCGATCGTTCTTGTCCGGCTGATTACAACCAGGCTATCATGGATTTTGGCGCTTTGGTGTGCACTCCATTGTCGCCTTCGTGTGCATCCTGTCCGTTGGCAGAGAGTTGCGAGGCATTGCGTACTCATCATACAGATGTATTGCCTGTCAAAGCGAAGAAGCTCGTCCCCAAGACTCGCTACTTCCACTACTTGTGGGTGATTGCCGGTGACCAAACTTTTATTCATAAACGCACCGAACGTGATATCTGGCAGAACCTCTATGAATTACCTGTTGTAGAAAGTGACCATCAGCTCACACCTACTGAGTTGCTGAAAGCCATTCAACCTCAGATAGCTGAAGGCGAAGAGCCGCATCTCTCTTTGATTCAGCAAGGCGTGAAGCATGTACTTACCCATCGCATTATCATGACCGATTTCTACCAACTCATTTTGCCCGTAGGTACCCGATCGTTCGCCACCTGTCAACAGGTAAAGATAGGGAAAGTGTCCGACTATGCTTTCCCCCGTCTCATCACCAATTTTATAGCACACCTTCCTGTTGATGTATGAGGCATTCTGTTGGCTTTCCCCTTTTCCAGGTATAAATGAAGATGCATGATTATTGTCGTTTTTTTTAGAGAAATCATGTAGAAAAACTTGCAAGATGCAAGAATTTAGTTTACTTTTGTGCCGAACAATTAATTTTAATAAATAACAGTTATGAATAAAGCGATTTTAATTGGTAATGTTGGCAGAGATCCCAACGTAAGATACTTTGAAGGAGGACGTGCGGTAGCACAAGTAACCTTGGCAACCACCGAACGTGGCTATACACTCCAAAACGGCACCCAGGTACCCGATCGTACTGAGTGGCACAATCTGGTGTTCCGTAATGGTATGGCTCAGACCGTGGAGAAATATGTACACAAGGGCGACAAACTCTATGTGGAAGGAAAAATATTTACCCGTAACTATGACGACCAGAGTGGCATCAAGCGTTATGTAACTGAAATCTATGTCGATGAGATGGAGATGCTTACGCCTAAGACCAACCAGTCGGCACCAACGGCACCTCAGTCAGTTGCTCCTGCGGCTCAACCCGTTGCTCCCACGCAACAGGAAGCTGAATCAGCAAAAGACTTGCCGTTTTAACAACATGTTTAACTAATTTGTAATTCTTTGGACTCAGACTCGTTTTTATCTCAGCTTTCAGCTGTATTTAATGACATCACTATCCAGCAGCCATCAGCAGCGGCGATTGTAGCCATTGTTGTGGCTGCTTTTCTGTTGCTTTTCTCAGCTTTTGCTTCGGCATCCGAGATTGCTTTTTTTTCTCTCTCTCCCACTGATCTCAGTATCATTGATGAAAAGAAAAGCCCTGCAGACAAGCGTATTGCACGTTTGCTCAGCGACAAAGAACGCTTGTTGGCTACCATCCTTATAACCAACAATTTTGTCAATGTGACTATTATTCTGTTGTGCAACTACTTCTTCATGCAGGTGTTTCGCTTTGCCTCACCTTTGGCAGAGTTCATTATCCTTACCGTTTTGCTCACCTTCCTCCTGTTGCTTTTCGGTGAGATAGTACCCAAGATTTATTCTGCACAAAACACATTGAAGTTCTGTCGCTTTGCCGCTCCTGGCATAGGCTTTTGCAGTTCGTTGTTCAGTCCTTTGGCCAAGACTTTGGTACATAGCATGTTCTTCATGAACAAATATTTCTCTCCCAAGAAGCACAATGTGTCTGTTGACGAACTGGAACAGGCTCTTGAGCTGACCGACAAACAACAGATTTCTGACGAGAGTACCATCCTGCAAGGCATTATCCGCTTTGGTGGAGAAACGGCCAAGGAGGTGATGACCTCCCGTATGGATATGGTGGCGTTAGATATCCGTACTCCCTACAAGGATGTGATGAAAAGCATCATCGATAATGTCTATTCTCGCATACCCATCTATCAGGGAACGGTGGATAGCATAAAGGGTGTATTGTACATCAAGGATCTGTTGCCACATTTGGGGAAGGCCGACAATTTCCATTGGCAATCACTTATTCGTCCTCCCTATTTCGTGCCTGAGACCAAGAAGATTGACATGCTGCTCAAGGACTTTCAGACCAGCAAGGTGCACATCGCCATAGTTGTGGATGAGTTTGGCGGTACTTCCGGTCTGGTAACGATGGAGGACATTATCGAGGAGATCGTAGGAGAAATTCGCGATGAGTATGATGAAGAGGATCGCTCGTTTGCCAAGATAGACGACCATACCTGGGTGTTTGAGGCCAAGACATTGCTTACCGACTTCTACAAGATTACCCAACTCGACGAAGATACGTTCGAAGAGGCATCTGGCGAGAGTGACACCGTTGGTGGCTTGCTGCTCGAGCTCAAGGGTGAGTTCCCCAAGGTGCACGAGAAGATTATCTATCAGGGCTATGAGTTCGAGGTGCTTTCGCTCGACAAGCGTCGCATCCTGAAGGTCAAGTTCAAGATTCTTCCCAAAGAGCAATAAGAAAAAAGGCTGCAGAAATGCAGCCTTTCATGTTTTATCTTCCCGATGATCAATTGCTCGAGTTTTACTATTCGAGCGTTTTCAGGAATGCCGTACAATCCTCGAAAGTCTTGAACGTATGCTCCTCCGGCACCAAGTCAGGAATCACATCCATCGTCTTCAGCATATACATTGGCTGAGGTTGGATAATGGTCATCAGTACTGTTGCCCCATGCGACTGAATATCCTTGATGGCCGTCTCCATAGCATACAGACCACTCTGGTCCATGAAGCTCACCAATCGCATGCGGATAATCACGATCTTCGCATCAGCCGGCACATCGTTCATCACACTCTGGAACTTGGTGATGGTGCCGAAGAAGATAGGACCATTCAGACGCTGAATATAGATGCGGTCCTTCAGGCTCTCAGGAATGCCACCCTCGTCAGCCCAAGGACTTTCCTTGTCGAAGTTGGTCATCACAGACGAACTGTAACCACCCTCTACCAGGTCGCTTGCGCGTTTCATGAACAACACACAGGCAATCACCATACCAATGCCTACGGCCGTCAGCAAATCCACCAATACCGTCAGACCAAATACGATGAGCAACACACTGGCATCGGCCTTGGGAATCTTCGGCAAGTCCTTGAAACCCTTGAAGTCGATAATGCCCCATCCAACGGTAATCAGGATACCAGCCAATACCGACAGAGGCACATAGCGCACCAGTCCGCCGAGACCCAGCAAGATGGCTAACAGTAATAAAGAGTGAATCATACCGCTGATTTTGGTGCGACCACCGCTCTTCACGTTCACTACTGTACGCATGGTGGCACCAGCACCACCAATGCCACAGAACAGACCACCCATCATGTTGCCGATACCCTGGCCAATCAACTCTTGGTTGCTGTTGTGGTGCGTCTTTGTAATGTTGTCGGCCACCACTGAAGTCAGCAAGGTGTCGATACTGCCCAGACCAGCTAAAGTCAAGCCCGGCACGATAGCTACCTTGATAGTCTCATACCAGTCGATGCCAGCCAGTGAGATGTTCGAGTTGGCAAAGAAAGGCATGGGCAATCCGCCAGGGATGGCACCAATCAGCAAGCGGTCTTCCATCTTGAGAAACAGTGATACCACCGTCATTACCAACAATGCCACCAATGTAGCAGGTACCTTCTTTGATATCTTCGGCATCAGCCATATTATAGCGATGGTACCCAAGCCCAATAGCAATGCCTCATAGGAAATGCCACCCGACAAGCGCTCAGGCAACTCCACAATCATGTCTATTGTCAGCACGGGAGATTTTAAACCTACCAAAGCATACAGTTGCTGCAAGATGATGATGACGCCAATACCGCTCATGAAGCCCGACAATACGGGATAGGGTATGTACCTCACATACTTGCCTATCTTGATGACACCAAACAGTATCTGGAACAGACCACAGAACAGACCTGCCATCGACATACTGATAAGTACGGCACTCAGAGAGTGTTGCGATGCCCACACACCACTGATCAAGGTAGCGGTAATCACCGTCATCGGACCTGTAGGACCACTTATCTGTGAATGTGTTCCGCCAAAGAGCGATGCAAAGAAGCCCAGTAAGGTAGCACCCACCAGACCTGCCAATGCACCCATCGAACTGGCTGCTGGGTCGTCAACACTGCCAAATGCTTGGATACCAAAGGCCAAAGCCAAAGGTAAAGCGACAATTCCGGCAGTAATTCCTCCGAAAATGTCGCCCTTCAAATTGTTTGTTTCAATAAAAGCCATAGTTGTATATTAATTTGAGGCTGCAAAATTACTGCATTTTTATCATATGACAATGAAAATACAACAAAATAATGATGCATAAAAACAGACATACGTTTCTGCAGTGTTAAGAAAATCGAGAAAACTTGTGCAAACCGAACGTAATAAAGCTTGCTTAAATTGCTGAGGTGCAGCCAAGTTTATCTAAAGTTTTCCGTATGAAAGCGCAAACTGTTTGAGCGCAGCGAGTTTGCGGTTTGGAAAACGTGAGCAATTATTAGTGTAAGAAACTCAGACAGTTATTCATCATTATGAAGTGACTTCTTTGCTTCCTCCCACAAGGCATCCATTTCCTCCAGCGTCATGTCCTTGAGGTTGCGCCCCTGCTTGATGCTATGCTCCTCCACATAGTTGAACCGACGGATAAACTTCTGGTTGGTGTGTTCCAACGCGTTGTCAGGATTGATATGAAGCAGACGAGCCGCATTGATCAGACTGAACATCACGTCTCCAAACTCAGCTTCCGCTTCCTCCTTCGTCATACCTTTCGATGCTTCTTCAAACTCTGCAATCTCCTCCTTCACCTTCTGCCAGGCTCCCGATGCATCCTCCCAGTCGAAACCCACGTTGCGTGCCTTGTCCTGTATGCGATATGCCTTGATGAGGGTAGGAAGAGAGTTAGGCACCCCGCTCAGTACCGTCTTGTTGCCCCCCTTCTCCTTTATTTTCAGCTGTTCCCAGTTCTGCAGCACTTGTCCCACATTCTCGGCCACCGCATCGCCATAGATATGAGGATGACGGTATATCAGCTTGTCGCATAGACGGTCGCACACATCCTTGATGTCAAACTCACCCTTCTCGTCGCCAAACTTGGCATAGAAGCACACGTGCATCAGCACATCGCCCAGTTCCTTGCAAATCTCCTTGTCGTCATTGTGCATCAGTGCATCACACAACTCATAGGTTTCCTCAATCGTGTTCGGACGCAGACTTTCGTTCGTCTGCTTCCTGTCCCACGGACATTTCTCCCTCAGCTCGTCAATGATGTCGAGCAGTCGCCCGAAGGCTTCCATCTTTTCTTCCTTGCTATGCATTTTGTTTTACAGATTACGTTCTTTATTTTGTTGATTGATGCTCATACGCAATAATCAGTCCCACCACCTCCGAATAGTTCTTGGTTCCCCCCTTCACCCTATTGTATTTCAGGTAGAGGTTATACACATACTCCTGCACCTCGCCGATGATGTCGTTATATCTTTCCTGCCAATAGGCTCTGTCGCTCTCGATCAGTGATTTTATCTCCGGTCGCAGACTGTCATACAATTTTTGATAGTCTTCAGCACCCATCAGCATCCTGGCATTGTTGAACACATGCCTCAATATTGAGTAATACCCACTGAAGCGGATGCCTTTGTCGGTCGATTGCGTGGTAGCGAGGAAGGCGTAGAAGTTTGCCTCACCCTCCGAAGTGATGCCTTGTAAGTGAGCATATTCGTGCGCATAAGTAGCAGCAAAGCTATGAGGCAGTACATCACCGTTCAACGTAAACTCGCAGAAGAAAGGAGCCATGCTTCCCGTTACCCCCACCATCGATGCCAAAGGCGTGTAGAGCATCGTCTTCACCTGAGGGTTCACCACGCGGATGCGGTTAAATCCTTGTAGTTTATACGCACTCATCACATTAGTCTTTACCTTCTCCACATCCTTGGTTTCCACCACGGTATAATTGTTGTTCAATGCTTCCACATACCGTTGTGCGAAGTCACTGAATACCTCCTCGTCAAATGCCACAGGATGCGTGCTTGTCCGTTGGTAGTAGTTGGGTTGTCCGTAGTTCAGGCCCCATGCCCAGTAGAACCACACAAACAGCCATAACAGATACTCCACCACATTTCCCATCGCCTTCAGGAATTTCTTCTTGGGCATCACCAGGGCATAGAGCGGATAAAGGATAATCCACAGAATGCTCAGCATCACGAAAACCTCGCCAATAGAAAACGGAATCCATGAAGAAGCATTTGCGAGCAACGAACCAATGACCGGATAGATGCTGTTCGCATAGAACGCATTGCCACCGGGCACCATCATCATGGCGAAGGTAATCGCCAGTAGCACGCCCAACAGCCATCGCCTGACGTTTATTTGCTTCATGGAAGCCCGAGTTTTCGTCCTTGTCTTTACCATTATTAATGATTTTGTCTGCAAATTTAGCCATTTTCCCGATGTATATCGTTATTCCTGCCCATATTTTGCAAATTAGTGGCTGGTTCACAACAGTCGCATCTATGATTACAGGTCGTATGTCGGACTACATAGATGGCGATAGAGTATATAAACAGACAATCCCTATCCATACCCCCATGCAACACAAAAATACAAGCTAATGTT
>OMSH01000040.1 GCA_900313715.1 uncultured Prevotellaceae bacterium | reverse complement strand
TGTGAGCGACATGCTAAGGATTTGGAGCACTTCATAGGTACTTCTATCCAACCGCATGTCATGCTGTACAATCGCAACCAGGCAGTAAGATTACTCTTATTTTTGTCATCTCTCATTGAGAACAACAATCCTAGGTGGTAATTAGCATCATTATTAGATACACAACAGCTAGAAAACGCTATAAGAACATGGCGACGAAAAGGAATAGACGATGTTGATGGCGCCGAGGAGACTGGAGGTTTGCATGGCGCCAGTTATTTTAGTGAATAAAAACTGCCGTCTATCCTTCATATCTGTCATAGTTATTGATAAACAAAAATTTATACATGACAAAAACATGACAGATATGACAGATTTTTGGCAATTTACTTGCATTCTGGTAAAAAAATCACTATATTTGTATTCTAAATCCGGGTATAAAATACCCAACTTTTTTAAGATTATGGAACAAAGTATCGATTTTTCTACCATGCCAGCCACCTATATTGTGTGTTGGAACAGTAATTGTCCGCTAAAAGACAACTGCCTTAGGCAACTTGGGGCAAGTCATATACGAAAAGACCGCATCGTGACAAGCGTGAACATAAACCTTGTGAAGCCTGAAACGGGTACGTGCAACATGCAAAGACCCGTGCGCAAGGTGCGTATGGCTTGGGGGTTGAAGCACATCTACGACAACCTGACCTACAAACAAAAGGACAGTATCTATTTACAGATACATAATGGCATAGGCAACACCACTTATTATCATTATTACAACGAGCGCAAGCCCATGAAGCCAGAAGTGCAGCAGTACATCCGCAACGTGTTTGCCCAGCATGGCATTACAGAACCTGTGGAGTTTCGCCGCTATGAAGAGGTCATCGACTGGTAATCATTCTTTTTTACCTCACTAATGTAATACCATTACACAACTTATGTAATGTCATTACAAGCCGAATGTAATAGCGTTGCAAAGCTTAGGCAAAACCATTGTCAAGCATCGAAACAACATGTATCAAGCATTAACAAAACTGACAACAAGCATCAATGAAAAGAATAAAAGACATAGCTTTCACCTCCGTACGAATGGATGAAAAGACAAAAGAGATGAAGTTGCGCACCATGTCGCCCGATGCGATGATCAACCTCATCAGTCGAGACAGTAAGCAGCAATCGTTCAACAAATTTCGTGAGAGCCTCCCTACCCTACAGTCACTTGGCGGACAGATCACGTTTTTAACCCAGCGTATCTATGTGGCGGCCTCTTTTATGAAAGACGGAAACGGCAAGCGCTTTAACGGCTATAACGGACTGGTGCTGCTCAGTGTGGGAGACCTGGCAAGCATCAGTGAGGCACAATGGGTGAAGAGGTTGGCACAGATGCAGCCAGCCACCTATGCCGCCTTTGTTGGGAGTACAGGGCGCAGTACGAAAATCTTAGTGAAAGTGAGCCGCATGGACGACACCCTGCCGAAGACGGAAACAGAGGCGCAGGCTTTTCATCAAATGGCGTATTACCTGGCTTTCACCACATACAACGGCACATTAAACTACCCTATCACCAGGGTTGAGCCCACATTGGAGCAGAGTTTCATGCGCACATTCGATGCGTCACCTTACTTCAATCCACATGCTGCCCCACTGCGTATTGCCGATGGTGTGAATCTTACCTTAGAAGATACTGATGAGCCATCGGTAACCCCACAACCTTTGGAGCGCATCGAGCCAGGCATGGAAGGGTATGCAGAGTTCGAACGCCGATTCAGTGCATTGGGTATGAGGGTGATGATGCAGGAAAGCCATCCTGATTTGTTGACAAATGACCCAGAACGCTTCATCACCCTTTTGGCGCGCGAATGTTGCCTGGCAGGTTTTCCGTTAGAAGAGGCTATCCGTCACGCTTGCAACAATTTCGGAAAAGCAAGCAACGAGGCACATCTGCGTACGCTCTTTGAAAGCGCCTATCAGTTGCATAACGTCCGCTTCGGGACAAAGGAAGCGATGAACAAGACACAGCGCAACGCCTTAATGTTGCGTAACTTTATGAGGCAGCGCTATGTACTGAGACACAACGTGATACAAGATATTGAGGAATATCGTTTAAACACTACTTGGGACACAAAGTTCAAGCCTTTGGACGACAGGCTATTGGGCAAGATGGTGGAGGAAGCGCGACTGCGTGGTATTGATGTATGGGACAAGGACATCAAACGTTTTGTGCGTTCGTCAGAGGTGCAGAGCTATAACCCAGTAGAGGCATTCCTCAATTCTGTTCGTGGAACTTGGGACGGACAGGATCGCATCCGAGAACTGGCCGCTACTGTCAAGACCAACAATCCTCATTGGGTGGAATGGTTCTATCGCTGGTTCCTCTCCATGACGGCACAATGGTTAGGCGTCATGGGACAATATGGCAACAGTGTGGCTCCCATCCTTATAGGTAGGCAAGGCTACCGAAAGTCGACTTTCTGCCGCAATCTCTTGCCTGACGAACTTCAGTTTGGCTATACCGACCAGCTGGACTTCTCCAGCAAGAAAGAAGTTGACCGCACTATCTGCCAGTATCTGTTAGTGAACCTTGACGAGTTTGACCAACTAAGTCGCCATAGTCAAGACGGTTACCTGAAGAACCTGTTGCAGCGTGCTGATATACGCGCAAGGAAGCCTTATAAGAGTCAGGTAAGCCAAATGCGACGTTATGCATCGTTTATAGGTACGAGTAATCAGACAGATATCCTTACTGACCCATCAGGTAGCAGACGCTACCTTTGTGTGGAGCTTACGGCACCCATTGACACCGTCGTTCGCCCGAACTACTGGCAGTTATATGCCCAGGCTATACAGGCTGTGGAAAACGGAGAGCGCTACTGGTTCAACGATGCTGATGTGGAGGCAATCATGCAAAGCAACCGACAGTTTTTGAACCTTGGTGCCTCCGAGTTGCTGTTTCATGATTATTTCCGTCCTGCCACCAGTGAGTTGGAGACTGGAGCCGAATGGATTACATCTACTGCCCTACTGGAAGAGCTACGGAAACATTCCGGCAGTCGCGCCAACCTATCACTCAACAGTTTTGGCAGATACCTGAAGAACCTGCCTGGCATGGTGTCGAAGCACACCATGAACGGAACGGTATATCTCATCATTCGCACGAAATAAGCCGCCTCCATAATTCTGATGCTTTGTAATTATTATTTCAATTATTGTTGCTATCTTTGCAGGCAATAATAACAAATAACCATATGGAACTGAATAGTCAAAAGGTAAGGCAGTTGGCTCCTGAGAACGACCCGTTAAAGATTGGTATGGGTTGGACGGTTGCTGATCTTGATAAACCTCAGATATTGGTGGAGAGCACCTTTGGTGATTCCCATCCTGGCAGTGCGCACCTCGACCAGTTTGTTGGTGAAGCTGTAAAAGGTATTACTGAGGCTGGTGGCAAAGCAGCTCGCTATTTTGTGACCGACATATGTGACGGTATTGCCCAAGGACATGATGGTATCAACTATTCATTGGTGAGTCGTGACATGATTGCCAACATGATAGAGATTCATGGCAACAGTACAGGTTTTGACGGTGGTGTGTTCATTGCCTCGTGCGACAAGTCGGTGCCCGCTTGTCTGATGGGATTATGCCGTCTGAATTTGCCCAGCATCATGATTACGGGTGGCGTAATGGATGCTGGTCCTGACTTACTGACATTAGAGCAAATAGGTGCCTATTCAGCCATGTGTCAACGTGGCGAAATCAGCGAGGAGCAACTATTGTACTATAAGCATCATGCTTGTCCGTCTTGTGGAGCTTGCTCGTTTATGGGCACTGCTTCTACCATGCAAATCATGGCAGAGGCTTTGGGTTTGATGTTGCCAGGTTCTGCTTTGATGCCAGCCACCTCTACAGAACTGAGGCAGAAGGCTTACGAAGCTGGAAAACAAGTAATGGAGTTGGCAAGGAAAGGTTTGAGGGTGAGCGATATCGTGACTAAGAAATCATTTGAGAACGCTATAATGGTACATGCTGCCATCAGTGGTTCCACCAATTCGCTGCTGCATATCCCTGCTATCGCCCATGAGTTGGGTATTGAGATTGACAGTGATACATTCGACCGTATGCACAGAGGTGCCCACTACTTGTTGGATATTCGTCCTGCAGGTCGTTGGCCGGCACAGTTCTTTTACTATGCAGGTGGCGTTCCAGCAGTGATGGAGGAAATCAAGTCGATGCTTCATCTGGATGTAATGACTGTAACAGGAAAGACGTTGGGCGAAAACCTGATAGATTTGAAGGCCAATGGATTCTACGAACGATGTGAACAATATCTGCACAAATGGAATTTGAAACGTACGGATGTGATTCGCCGTTTCGATCATCCTATTGGTGATAATGGGACAGTGGCGATTCTTAAAGGAAACCTGGCTCCCGAGGGGGCTGTTGTGAAACATTCAGCTGTACCCAAGGAGATGTTCCATGCCGTACTGAAGGCACGTCCGTTCGATTGTGAGGAAGATGCGATTGCAGCCGTCTTGTCGCATCAAATTAAGCCTGGCGATGCGGTGATAATTCGTTACGAGGGTCCTCAAGGCTCTGGTATGCCTGAAATGTTTTATACAACCGAAGCCATTTCCTCTGATGCAGAATTGGGCAAAAGCATTGCCCTGATTACTGACGGACGCTTCTCAGGAGCATCCAAAGGCCCAGCCATTGGACACGTTTCTCCAGAAGCTGCTGAGGGTGGTCCTATTGCACTGATAGAGGAAGGTGATCTGGTACACATTGATATCCCTGCCCGTATATTGGAAGTAGTAGGAATCAAGGGTGTTGAGATGTCTGCTTCCGAAGTGAACAAAGTATTAGCTGATAGAAAAGCTGCTTGGCAACCTAAGGAACCAAAATATAAGAGTGGCGTACTGAAACTGTTCTCAGAAAAGGCCGTTTCACCCATGAAAGGAGGATATATCAATTGAGACTTTCTGGAGCAGCGAGGGCAGAGGCAAGCTTGCTTGAACTATACCGAGTCGCGACAGAATTGTTACAAAGTAAAATTGAAAATTATGCTTGATCCTACAAGATTAATAATTTCTGCCTTGATTGGCTTGGTGATATTGCTGGTACTTATCATCAGGTTCAAGGTGCAGGCTATGATTGCCATTCTGATAGGCGCTGTAGCTATCGGACTGATGGCTGGTATGCCTTATAGTGAGATTGTAGGCTCGGTGAACCAAGGTATTGGCGAAACGCTGAAAGGCATCGCTCTATTGGTGGGCTTAGGCTCCATGTTTGGTGCCATTCTGGAAGCCTCAGGTGGCGCACAGACATTGGCTGTAACGATGGTGCGTAAGTTTGGCGACCAGAAAGCTGCTTGGGCATTGGGCATCACGGGCTTGGTGATTGCTATGCCTGTGTTCTTCGATGCAGGCCTTATTATCCTCATTCCTCTGGCATTCTCGTTGGCAAAACGTACTAAACGTTCCACTTTATATTATGCCATCCCTCTGTTGGCAGGTCTTGCCGTAGGTCATGCCTTTATTCCCCCTACTCCTGGTCCTGTGTTGGTGGCCACCATGCTGAACGTAGAGTTGGGTTGGGTCATCATGGTG